>JAIEQT010000346.1 GCA_019747455.1 Chitinophagaceae bacterium
AATTTTAGTTATAGCTATTTTGAAGACAATGCCACACCTACTTCTAATTATTTTAGTTGGGTAAACACAGATAGAAAAAGATTAAAACTAAATAGTGTACAAGAACTTAGTGGTGATGACGCGATTATAATTCCGCCTTACAGTTTTGAGTATTTCAATGAGTTGGTTCCTCGCAAAATGAGCTTTGGCAAAGACCATTGGGGCTATATCAATGGAGCGAATAGCAATACCATGCTCTATCCTGAAGTATTTGATAACAGAGGTAGTTTAAATACAATACTTGATATTTCGATCAATAATCGAGAATCAGCTTGGCCGGCTATGCGTGGCGGGTCTCTTAAAAGAATCAATTATCCTACAGGAGGCTACAGCGATTTTGAATTTGAACCCAATACAACTAGTGTAAATGGAATAGATAAAATGGTTGGCGGACTTAGAGTTAAGTCTATAACAACTGTAGATCCGGTGATGAATAATAACAATAAAATGGAGTTTGAGTACACAAAAGCAGGCATGAGTACATCCAGTGGAATACTTTTTAGTAAACCAACTTATATACAGCTATTAAGAAATGATTGGGCTAAGAAAACAAATATGTTCGCTGCTGTTGTTTCAGGTGGTAATGGATGCCCAGCTTCTTTCCCAGATAATTCGATTCAATTAAGAGAATTTATATTGTCTGATAATTCTGTTCGACCAATGGAAACCACTCAGGGGTATCATATTGGATATGGAACTGTAAAAGTTAAAAGGGAAAATAATGGATACAGTAGGTATGTATATAATGTTAATGTGCCTATACAAATATCATGGGGGAGTAGTATGGTTACGAACTATGCAAATAATCCCGGAACTTGTGATGCAAATATTTCCAGTTACCCTGCAGCACCGATTGCGTTCGATCCATATCGAGGAGATTTACTTAGCGAGACACATTTTAGTAACGCAGGGATACTAGTACAAGAGAAAGCTTATGAAACATACTATCAACAGTCGAACAAATCTGTTTTTGGGAGAATAGTTCATAAGCTTGGTATCTCTACAGGTCCAAATGCTTTTTACACGTATTATGGGTATAAAACTGCTAGGAAAGGGCAGACTACGATCATAGAGAAAAATTTTGACCCCAATGGCACTTTTATTCAAAACACTACTCAAACTTTATTTGAAAGTCCTTTTCATAACGAACCAACTACCACTGTTAGTTATAATTCTTTTGGAGATACTTTGATGAAGAAAAATAGGTATGCGTTTGATATACGCTCTACACAGTTCGATACGACAAATAATTGCAATAACGCATCTGCCGATTTTCTTTCTTTTGTTGATCAAATATTTTACAGTTCGGGATACAATGCACAATTCGCAAATCTTAATGGAAATTTTTCAAGCTATTTGGCATTGATGAACAGCTTTAATCAGGCCGTGTTTAATCCCCGTAAAGCGCTTACACAATGTACACTCAGTGGTATCGATAGCTACCAACCAAAACATGATCTAGTAAAAGGAAATGCAGATGTCAATCTCAAGCCGATTATGTGGATGCAGGACATTTATAAAAATGCGCTTTTAGAAACAAGCGAATGGAAAAACGATAAATTGCTGCGTTCTGTTTTTGTACAACATGCTAATGAACGCGATGATGATTTTGGCGTTTACCCGGTTAAACTAAAGAAAATAGAACTGCTCAATACGTCTGCTAGTTTTACCCCTGTTGCTACTGCTAGTAACAATACAGGCTTGAATATAGATACACGGTACAATGAATTAACAACTATCAATTATTTAAAAGGAAACCCCAATAATCAATTGGGAAGAGATGGTGTTAACACAGCCTACGACTGGAACTACAATAATCAATCACCTATTGTTAAAGTGGTGAATGCATATAATTTGAGGAGAGAGTCCTCCGAAATTGGCATAATCAACAAATCTATAAAATTTACTTTAGGGAGTAGCTTTAGTAATACCGGATCGGCGGAGGTAAGTTTTTATCATTTGGGAAATGCTGATATTAATTTTTCTTTAGGTACCACCCCTCCAGGCGCAAAAGTTACAGCGCTATATATTTTGACCGGGCCAACGCAAAATGCCGTGCAATATAATTTGTGTAGTGGTAACGGCAGTGCTCCATCTTGTAATAATATCAGTTCTTCAGCTACATTAACCAATATGCCGGCAGGGCTATATACACTGTCTATCAATGTGAGTACTACATTCGACAGTTATCAGTTCAGTAACTACCCGGCTAACTACAGTTACCTTGGTAAATCTATTATTACTATCGGTACTAAAGAGTATTTCTACGAAGGATTTGAAGATGCACTAATCCCTAACTCGGGTCTTGCGTACACAGGCACTAAAAGTTACAATGGTACCTATGTACTCAACTTTGTTCCGCCAAATAATCGAAATTATATTTTACAATGGTGGAATTACGCCAATGGTAAATGGAATTTTAATCAGCAACCTTATACAGGTACTACGTCTATCAGTGGAATTATAGATGAAATAAGAATATTCCCTGAAGATGCACAAATGACCACCTATGCTTATGATTCAAGATATGGATTAATTGGTATCTGTGATATGAACAATAGAATCACTTCCTATGAATATGATCGTTTGGGACGGCTAAAACTGGTGCGCGACCAAGACGGCAATATTGTAAAAACCATCGACTATAACTATAAAAACTAAGGCCATGTTTATACCTATATCATATACTACGCGGGCCTTAGTTGCACTATGTTTTAGCCTTATTGTTTTTTGCGGTAATGCAAAGGACTTTATTGATGGTAAACCACATAAGCAACATAATCACACAATAAATAAAATTCCTTTCTTAAAAACAACCAATACAAAGAACATGTTTTGGGGAGTTAATGGTGAGGCAAATCCCAATGGTGGAGGCAGGTATACTTACACCGCCGATTGTTGGTGTTATGTGGGTTATTGGTTTATTGAGAATGGTACCAATGTTAGTACAACAACAAGTTCAGTAGACGTTATATGGAACAGTAATAATGGGTCGTATGGATATGTCATAGCCCTTGATGAGTATTGGCAGTACTTAGGAATGATCGAAGTAAATATTCAACCCCCGCAACCCCTTGATTTCGGTTATATAACAAGTGGGAATTCTAGCAGTTGTGGAGTAGGATATGTATCCACTTTATGGACTACAGCAGCAAATAATGGCTCATGTAATGGTAGTTATTATTATCAATGGGAGAGTTCAACTGATAATGCGAATTGGACTGCTATTTCGGGAGCGAATAGTCAACACTACGCACCGGGTTATGTATCATTAACAACTTATTATCGAAGAGCTGTATACTGCGGTTCAGAATCGGGATACACCAATACTTTTGTTCATACTGTTGAACAAGTACCACCAATCCCTCAAATTTATGCAAGTATTTATTTATTATGTGATGGCGGTTCTTCAACGCTGTATTCAAATCAATCATCTACCAGGTGGTATTTAAACGGGTCATATATTGGTGATGGGGCTAGTATATCAGTCACTAGTGCAGGTAATTATACAGCACGCTCATTTAGTAGTTGTGAAGAAAGCGAACTTTCAGAAGAGATAACTTTATCAACTTCTAATACACCTGCTGCACCTTCAATTAGTGCGGGGTCAACCAATTTATGTAATGGAGCATCTACTACGTTGTATTCGTCTTATCATAATACCTATTGGTATTTAAACGGAAGTTTTATTGGTGCAGGAAATACTTTTTCAGTAAGCAGTGCGGGTACTTATACAGGAAGAGCTGTTGGAACATGTGGTGCAAGCAATGAAAGTAAT
>JAIEQT010000233.1 GCA_019747455.1 Chitinophagaceae bacterium
ACACCCCAAAGTAACTAATTTTACACCCATAAACGATGGATTATGGAGGAAGGTAAAAGACAAAGACAAGTGGCGGGAGCCCTACAAGAACAGTTTAACGATATTTTTTTGCGGTTAAATCTCACTATGATAGATGGTGGTATGGTATCTATTTCCAGTGTAAAAGTTACCCCAGATCTGCTGGAAGCTAGGGTTTACCTGAGTTTATTTCAGGTAAAAGACAATACTAAAGTTATGAAAGCTATTGAGGCGCGTGCATGGGAGATAAAAAAAGAACTGGCTGCCCGAATGAAAAACCAGTTACGCAGGATACCCGTTATTCATTTCTATAACGACGATACACTAGATTATGTATTCAAGATGGAAGAAATTTTCAAGAATATTAAATAATGAATTTTCTTTTTGCCTGGCGTTATTTTCGATCTAAAAAATCTACCAATGCCATCAATATCATTGCTTGGATAGCAGTTACGGCCATAGCGGTAGGTACTGCGGCACTTATTATTATTTTAAGTGTTTTTAATGGTTTTGAATCCTTAGTTAAAAGTTTGTACGGAGATTTTTATCCATCCATAAAAATCATTCCTGCTATAGGGAAAATACAAAGAGTTACCAAAGAAGATCTGGAAGCACTCCGTAAAACCAAGGGTATCGTTGCTTTTAGCTCGGTAATTGAAGAAAAAGCATTACTTACAGGAAATGCGCAAACAATTGTAACAATAAGAGGTGTTGATGCCAACTACTTAGCTATTAATCCAATCAATAAATATGTACTCAGCGGAAAATTTGAAACGGGTACGGCCGAAAACCCTCAATTAATAATGGGTGCAGGCGTAGAAAATGCAGCTGCCATTGATCTTACTTCAGGCGCTCATAATACCGTTGTTTATTTTCCTAATAAAAATAGCAGCAGTTTATTACAGCGTGATGGGCTGAATGCTTTTAACATAATACCCTCGGGCACTTTTGTTATTCAGCAGGATTTTGATAATAAATATGCTTTTACCAATATCAACTTTATGCGATATATGTTGGATTGTAAGCCTGATGAAGTAACTGCCATAGAAGTAAAAACCAGTGTTCAGGAAGAAACCATTAAACCATTGATTGAAAAGCATTTTGGGAAAAAATGGATCGTACAAACCAGGTATGAGCAAAATCAATCGTTATATGCCGTTATGCAAATGGAGAAGTGGGTGATTTATGGTATTCTTTGCCTCATATTAGTAGTAGCAGCTTTTAATATGATTGGCGCCATTACCATGTTAGTACTGGAAAAACAAAGAGATATTGCGGTACTAAAAGCACTCGGTGCAACCGATAGGGAAGTAAAAAATATTTTTTTATCAACGGGTATGCTCTTGGCCATCATTGGAAGTGCATCGGGTTTATGCTTTGCCGGAATTATATGCTGGTTACAGTATCGTTTTCATTTTATTAAACTAGGTGGATCAACTTTTATCATCGATTATTACCCGGTAGATTTGTCGGTATTTGATTTTGTATTGGTTGCTATAACTGTTATTGCCATTAGTTTTATGGCTGCTTGGTTCAGTGCACGTAAGGCGGCCCTAACGGGATACTCCTTAAGATCTACGAATTAATAATCGCCTAATGTTTCGGGTAGTTGCGATAATGCTTTTGCTAATTGTTCATCATTAGGAGCGATACCATGCCATTCATGACTACCTTCCATAAAATCAATTCCTTTGCCCATTTCAGTTTTCATGAGGATACAAATAGGTTTGCCTTGGCTCGTTTTAGATTTGGCTAAATCTAAAACTTTCACAACATCATCCATGTCATTACCATGCATCTCTAATACTTCCCAATTAAAAGCTTCGAACTTTGCATGCAAGCTATCTAGGGCCATAACTTTGGCAGTTGGGCCATCTATTTGTTGTCCGTTCCAATCGATCGTTGCAATTAAATTATCCACTTTATGGTGTGCTGCAAACATTACGGCTTCCCAGATTTGCCCCTCTTGTAGTTCTCCATCGCCATGTAATGAAAATACTAGATGCTGATCCTTATTCAATTTTTTGGTGAGTGCGGCGCCGATGGCTATGCTTAGGCCCTGACCAAGAGAACCACTGGCAACCCTTACCCCGGGTAAGTGTTCATGTGTGGTTGGATGCCCCTGTAAACGGGTATTGATTTTGCGAAAACTAGCAAGCTCTTTAATGTCGAAATAGCCAGAGCGAGCTAAAACGGAGTAAAATACGGGCGAAATATGTCCATTTGATAAGAAAAATAAGTCTTCTCCAGTTCCATCCATATTAAAGCGAGTATCGTGTTTCATGGTATGAAAATAGAGGGCGGTAAGAAAATCGGCACAGCCCAAAGAACCCCCGGGATGCCCACTTTGTACCCCATGAACCATACGCACAATATCTCTTCTCACTTGGGTTGCTGTGCGTTGTAAAACGGCTATACTCGCCATAAAGAGCTATATTTAGGATTGAGCAGCGAAGATAGTTGGAAATGTATCAATAATAAAGGGGAAAATACAGGTTTATTGGTATTTCAAAACAATAAAATATAAGGTAATTTCGTCCTTGCGTAATCCTATGAACAACTAACAAACCTACTACATGGAGAACATTTTATTAGGCTCTATCATAGCTTTTATCATAACCTTCTATGCTATACCTGTTATCATTCAGGTATCGAAAATGAAGAAGTTATATGATATACCCGATGATCGTAAGCTACACGTGAATCCGGTTCCTTCTTTAGGTGGGCTTGGTATCTTTGCGGGATTTATGATGGGGCTTCTTCTAATGGTAGATCTTACGAATACATTGGCAGCAAATACATTCCAATATTATTTAACCGCGCTACTGGTAATTTTCTTTTTTGGTATCAAAAACGATATTCTCATATTAACTCCTTTTAAGAAATTTATCGGACAAATAACCGTAACAGCCATATTGGTTTTTAAAGCCAATCTCACCATAACAGATATGCATGGTTTTTTAAGTATTGGACAAATAGATTATACTATTAGTTGTTGTTTATCTTTTTTCACTATACTGGTTATCATTAATGCGTTTAATTTAATAGATGGGGTAGATGGGTTAGCCGGAAGTATTGGCGTGGTTTCTTCTACTTTTTTTGCTTTCTTTTCTTTAATGAGTGGAGATTTTTATTATGCACTTTTTGGATTTAGTTTTGCCGCTTCCCTTGCTGCTTTTTTGATTTATAACTATTCTCCTGCAAGAATTTTTATGGGAGATACCGGAGCTATGCTGGTGGGGGCAGTTAATGCTATTTTAGTTATTCATTTTATTAACACTGCTGAAACATCTCGTATACTTCCTGTTTTAGCCACCCCGGCGATGGGCTTTGGCGTGTTGCTAATTCCTTTATTAGATACTTTACGCGTATTCGGTATCAGAATCATTCATGGCAGATCCCCCTTTTCTCCGGATAGAAATCATATACATCATTTGTTGTTAGATAGAGGGTACTCTCATATGAAAGTAACACTATTACTTTCTGTAGCATCCATCTTATTTATCGTACTTACTTTTTTTGCACTTCCTTTAGGCACTACCAAAGTAATAGCTGCGCAAATCATTACTTTCTTTAGCGCTGTGGCATTTCTCAATTATACCAAACCCCGTTCCAAAGAATTTGTTGTAATTAAGGGGAATATGGAACCAAAAACAGAGAATTTCTTGCAAAAAAACGCCAATGGTTTGAGAACCTATATCTCAGGTACTGTAGTAACAACGGAATCTGAATAGCGAATTCCTGATATAATCTTTTTTTTGTTGGACTACTAACGCTGTATCCTTAATTTTGCCCACTTAATACCAG
>JAIEQT010000509.1 GCA_019747455.1 Chitinophagaceae bacterium
ATGGTGCAGCGGCTTTATTATTAGCTAGTGAAGAAGCGGTAAAACTATTCAATTTACAACCTATTGCCAGGTTGGTAAGTATGGGTGTTGCCGGAGTAGATCCACGGATTATGGGCATCGGCCCGGTACCTGCGTCTAAGAAGGCTATGCAGCGGGCAGGACTAACCGCTCAAGAATTATCATTGGTGGAACTAAATGAAGCTTTTGCCTCACAAAGTATAGCTTGTATGCGGGATCTTAATTTAGATCCTTCTATTGTAAATGTTAATGGGGGGGCCATTGCATTAGGACATCCTTTGGGCTGTAGCGGGGCACGTATTTCCACTACATTGGT
The DNA here is from genome assembly GCA_019747455.1 of Chitinophagaceae bacterium. Lineage (GTDB taxonomy): Bacteria > Bacteroidota > Bacteroidia > Chitinophagales > Chitinophagaceae > Sediminibacterium. The sequence continues at coordinate 335 of JAIEQT010000509.1, forward strand.
ACACGAAATGCATAGAACCAAAGTTAAATATGGATTGGCTACTATGTGTGTAGGGGTGGGGCAAGGAGCGGCGGTAGTTTATGAAGGACTATAAGGGTCAATGGTCAATGGTCAATGGTCAATGGTCAGTAGTCAATGGTCAATCCGAACAAAGAGAGGAATCTCCAAAATTTCATGCGAAGCTGATCGAATAATTCATTATTTTTCAAAAAAAATAATATGAAAAAAATAGCGCTTCTTAGTTTTTTGCTAGTTGGATTTGCGTTTAGTATTGCAGCGCAAACAGATACTACATTGAAACAATACGTTGGTAAATATAAATTTCCGGAAGGAAGTGTTGTATCTGATGTAACCGTTACATTCGACAACGGAGCGCTTACCATGTCATCGGCAGTAGGTAGTTCTTCTTTAGAAAAACAATCCGAAGATGTATTTGTAATTACCCAGTTTCAAGGTACAGCAACTTTTAAACGCAATGATGCCAAGAAAATAATTGGTATTACTATCAATGCAGGTGGCTATGTTTTGGAAGGAACGAAAGAAGAGGGTAGCCTGTATTTTCGCTACTCACTATGGAGGCGGTAGATTAATCGGAAAACAGTAAGAGTGTGCCTATTCAATCTCCCCCCAACCTATAGTTCTTTGTTCTCCGGTTGCTAGATTTTTAATAACACAGTTCTGATCGGCCAGTTCTTTGCTGCCAATGATTACAACATAGGGTATTCCTTTTTTCTCGGCATATTTAAATTGCTTATCCAGCTTATGTTTATCGGGGTATAACTCAGCCGCAATATGCTTCACTCTCAAGGCTTGCACACAGGTATAAGCACCCGTTGCCTCTGCATCGCCCATATTAAAAAATAAATATTTTGGAGCAGCCACTAAGCTATCAGGGAAAAGAGAAAGCTCTTCTAATACATCATAGATTCTATCCACGCCAAAACTAATACCTACACCGGGTATATTCGGTACGCCAAATAAACCGGTAAGATCATTATACCTGCCTCCTCCGCCAATACTACCCATTTGTGCACCAATTGCTTTTATTTCGAAAATAGTACCGGTGTAATAGTTGAGTCCACGAGCAAGGGTTGGGTCGAGTAGTAACGTTGAATTATGAGTTATGAATGAGGAATTATTAAGTAGGTATTTAATTTCTTGAATACCCTCCTTGCCCATATCATTATTATTCAACAACAATTGCAAACTGTTTAGTTTTTCCAGGTTGCTGCCTTCAATCAATAAATATTTTTCGACGATATCTATTTGATTTGCTGTTAACCCTCTTGTTGCCAATTCTTCTTTTACTTTTTCAATCCCTATTTTATCAAGCTTATCAATGGCTGTAGTAATATTTATTAATTGATCTGCCCCTCCACATATTTCGGCTAGTGCAGCTAATATCTTTCTATTATTAACCCTGATTTCTACAGGCAATTGTAAAGCAGCGAAAACAGCAGCATAGATACCTGCTAATTCAACCTCATTCCATAAGCTATTACTACCCACCACATCGGCATCACACTGATAAAACTCCCTATAACGCCCTCTCTGTGGTCTGTCGGCACGCCATACCGGCTGCATCTGGTAGCGTTTAAAAGGCATTGCCAGTTGTTGATGGTTCATAGCCACATACCGCGCAAAAGGAATAGTAAGATCGTATCGAAGGGCTCTTTCAGTGAGCGCGGTGCTATTTTTCCCTTCCAATAATTTCTCAAAAGCTGCTTTGGTACTTTCTTGTTTAGCTGGATTCTCTAAGCCATTATTAAGTATTTTAAAAATCAATTTATCTCCCTCTTCCCCATATTTTCCCATAAGGGTATTCAGATTTTCCATGGCTGGTGTTTCCAATGGTTGAAAGCCATGTAATTCAAATACATCACGTATCGTTTGAAATATATAGTTACGCTTCTGTACAACGGCAGCAGAGAAATCGCGGGTTCCTTGTGGCAAACTGGGTTTGGTCATTATAGATTCGAGTTACGAGTTTAGTTATCATCTATTAGTTCGGACTTTCGGACTTCCGACTTTCTGACTTTTTAAAAAGGCTTCACATGCTCGGGTTATCAATGCAAACACGTTGTGATATCCATCTTCTTCTCCATACCAAGGATCTGGTACTTCTCTATTTTCTCCCGGGTAAAGCGTATCTAAAAGTAAAGATACTTTGGAAGCAGCATTAGGATTAGGCGCCAAGGATAATACTTCCGCCAAATTTTGTTGATCCATCACCAAAATCTGATCATAATAAACAAAATCGTGGGTACTGAATTTACGGCACCTTTGTTCACTGATATCGATTCCGTTTACCTTGGCCACTTTTTGTGATAATACATGTGGCGCCTCTCCTATATGATATCCGGCCGTACCTGCACTGGCTATTTCCCAATTCAATCCCCTTTTTTTCGCTAACGTTTGCAGAACCCCTTCGGCAAGTGGACTTCTACAAATATTACCTAAGCACACCATTAAAATCTTCATTTTACAAAGATACTGTTCTGCGGGAAGGATTACACTAACAACAATTAGTTTTGAAATATTGAAGTATGGAATTTTAAAATTGGTGCATCACAGTAAAAATATTTACTAAATTGCTCACCCTAAAAATATGGAGAATAAATTCAGAGAACAAAGTAGAAAAGGGTATACCAACTTTAGAAAAGTGTACGACATTACGATGGCCATACTATTTGTACTCGTAGGTGTAGGTGTAATGATGGTAGATAGGCTTGGGTTGAATTTAGTTTTTACCGAAGAACCCCTCTATAAGTACGGGTTTGGGAGTATCTGTTTATTGTATGGTGCATTTAGGTTATATAGAGGGATAAAACAGGAATATTAATGAGAATAGGCTTTTGTGTAAAAGGAATGTTATTATTTTTTGTATTCGTTTCGGCGATCGCTTGTAGTGATGCTGACAAACAAAATGATACAAGAGATACCCCTGAAACCGGTAGTATTAGCATTTCTGTTGATGAGAGTTTTAAACCTGTAATAGAAGAACAAATAAGGGTGCACAAGGCATCTTTTCCAAAGGCTAATATTCAGGTTAGTTATAAGTCGGAAGCGGCATGTTTCAGGGATTTACAAAAAGATAGTACCCGAATGATCATTGTTGCCAAAGGATTAACCGAAAAAGAAGCAGAATCTTATAAATCCGTCTTATCTTACAAGCCCCAATATGGAATTCTAGCGTATGATGCGGTGGCCGTGATTGTAAATAATGAAGCGAAAGACAGCATTTTTACGATCCAAAAATTGAAAGATATATTGGCTGGAAGAAATAATAAGACAGCGGTAATGGATGGGAAATCGGCCACGAGTACGGTTCGATTTTTGCAAGATAGTATACTGAGAGGAGCTGCATTTGGATCGAATGTTGCTGCGGTTAATAACAGTAGTGAGGTCATTGATTTGGTATCTAAGAGGTCTGATGTGATTGGCTTTGTGGGGCTAAGCTGGATAGGCGATTCCTATGATCCTGTACAGCGAGCATATCTTAAAAAGATAAGATTA
>JAIEQT010000020.1 GCA_019747455.1 Chitinophagaceae bacterium
GACTTAGATATAGATACTTTAATGGATCTTGAATTTTCAAGATTCTTGATTGAGAAAAAAATGATTAAGCTTTCTACAAAATGGTCGCCTTATAGAACATACGCTTGTTTGCATCTTTGGAGATGGAAGGATAGTTAGTGATAAGTATATCGGCTTAGATCATAGCTATAGATTATTCAGGTATTATTTTTCCTTTGTTATATAAAAGTGCTAATGATAAGATATACTGCTCTATATTTCTAGCATCATTAAACGGTGAAGTAGGGAAATTGTTTTTTTTGTTTTCGGTACTAGTCGGTTTCATCTTTGTTAAAATTCGATTTTCGTTTTCTGTAAAATCTTTATTTGTTTTTTCAATCACAAAAAAGCCATTGGTAAATGGTCCAATTCTGTTTGTATTATTTTGTTTACAAGAATAAAAACCAACTAAAAATATGCGATTATCTTTTTCAATTTGTGTTGCTTGTATGTATGAAGTATAAGCAACTTGCAAATTTAAATCTGCATTAATAGGAATACTTCTGTCAACTTTCGGATCTCTGAATAATTCAAGATAACTATTAGCTTTCTTTTTGGGTACAAAACCTGACATGCCGGTTATCAATGTTTCTGCTTTTTCTTCTATACTATCCTTGAGTATAAATAAAGACAACATGTTATTACCATTTTCAGTGATAATAAGTCTGCAATCATTCTGCTTAAAAACAGTATTACTTTCAGTTTTATAGTCTGTTAAGCGGATAATTCTCCCTTCCCAAACACCGGAAATATTTTGTGCGTTTGCACTAAATAGGAAGGTAAGTAAACTTAAAAGGAATGAACTTTTTTTCATAAAAAATATTTATAGTAATGCCACAATTTTTATGCCGAATTCCTGCCTGCATTGATGATACCAAACATACTTCGGGTTATAAGTTTTTCATAACTGGTCTTAGCATCATCTCTTAAAGTTTCCTTATTGATATGATATAACGCATATTGTTGAATAGTTAATAAAGGAAGTACGATCTTATCACGCATTAAAATAGACGATCGGCCAACGGGATCTTCTTGCATTAGTACAGTATTACCAGCAAGTTCAAGTACTAACTTTTCTGTAAGATCAAATTCATTTTTGATGATCTGCCAAACTCCTCCATAACTTTTATCATCCTTAATATAGGCAGTTAAAGGAAAGAAAGATTTCAGCATACTCATCATACTATTATCTATCAAGGTTCTAAAAAACAGCGAAGCATCGAAGAGTTCTTTTACCTGGTTCCATTTGCCCTCTTCCTTTAGTACTTTCAACGCAGAACCAACTCCAAAAAATCCGGGAACATTTTGCTTTAATTGGCTCCAGCTACCCACAAAAGGGATGGCTCTCAAATCTTCAAATTTCAATTCACTGGCATTACCTCTTTTTCCGGGCCGGCTAGCGATATTACTTTTGCTGTAGTAGTTAAGCGGACTAAATAACTGCATGTATTTCAAAAATTGGGGATGCTGCTTAAACTGTTGGTAGGTAGTGTGGCTAATTTCTCCCAGTTCCTGTAATAATGCTCTTTGGCTATTTGTTAGTACGGCTCTGTTTTCAGCAAAAACGGTGTTATGCACGCCCGCACTAAATAGTTGCTCAATATTGAATTGAGATGATTGTATAGTACCGAAATTAGATGTGATTGTTTGTCCTTGTATGGTAATTTGGATTTCTTCATTCTCAATGGCATTACCTAAGGAAGCATAAAATTTATTTGTTTTACCACCTCCTCTTGAGGGAGGGCCGCCCCTGCCATCAAAGAATTTTACTGTGATATTATATTTTCGTGATAGTGCCGTCAATTTTTCTTTAGCTGTATATATACCCCAGTTAGCCTGTAAATAGCCACCATCTTTGGTGCCGTCACTAAAACCCAACATAATAGTTTGTTGCTGCTTTCTTCTTTGTAAATGGGCCTTGTATGCAGGTAATGTATAAAGTGTTTCCATAATAGATGCCGATGCTTCTAAATCATCAATAGTTTCGAAAAGGGGAATAATATCAACATATAGTTGCTCTTCGTGCCAACCTGCGAGTTTGAATAACGTAAATACTTCTACAACATTTAAGGCAGATTGACAATTACTGATAATATATCTGTGGCAGCCGGCTTCGCCATTAATTTGTTGGATATGATTAATGGCGAAAATAGATTCAATAGTATCTTTTGCAATAGTTGAACTGGTGTTACCTGTATTGATTACGGTTTGGCATGCTAATAGTGACTTTATTTTTTCACTTTCAACCAGTATTGTATAATTATCAACTAATATAGGGGGTTCTTGCTGAGATATCAATGTTGTATTGATATCTTGTAAAACAGCCGTGTGAATACGACTATCTTGTCGAATATCTAATGAGGCAAACCAAGTACCAAAAATATGTACCTTATTGAGTAAACTTTCTACTCTTTGTATAAAAAGGGAATGATGCTGCAACTGTAATTTTGATTTGATCAGATTCAGTTTATCTATTAATTCTTGTTTTGTTATTTTTTTGCTTTCATTGGGTCGAAATACATTTTCATATAATTGTTGTTCCAAATCAGCAACAATAATATCTACCTCTGAAAAAGTTAATCTACGTTTGAGTTTGCGAATATCCCTATAGTAGCAAACAATGATGGCACTTCGCAGTGCTTCGGCCACTTTTATTGTAGTGGCAGCATCTACAAAGGGGTTACCATCTCTATCGCCTCCGGGCCAGAAGCCTAATTCAATAAAAGGGTTGTCAGTTTCTTCGTTCCCTTCAAAAATATCTCTTTGAATAAAATTGTAAATATTACCAATAGAGTGGTAAAGTATATTTTCCAAGTACCACATCAGATTCTGTGCCTCATCTAAAGGAGTAGGTTGTTTTTTATTAAAAAAGGGGGTGATACCCAATTGTTGTATATATAGATTAATGGTTTGAAAATCATTTTTTGCAATGGCTTCTCCTAAATCGTGAATAATGCCGAGTACACTTCCCGGATAAAATTGAGTTGGGTGAGCGGTAAGCACAATACGAACCTTAAAATGCTTTAGCTTTTCTTTTAATGCGGGAACCTTACCGGCAAAATAAGCTTCATTGTATAATGCTTTCAAACTTCCTTGTCCGCCTATGTTATTTACAGTATCAAAAGCCGCATCTTCAATAGCATCAAAAAGAACCACCTGCCGTTCTATATATTGTACGAATTTAAAAAGCCTATCTATTTTATCTTTTTCCTCTATAACTGCCGTATGTTTTGTAAAGAACTCATCAATAATTTGTTTAGGCGATTTGTTAGCCTCATATCCTTCTACACAAGCTTGTAGTAAAATGGGCAAGAGGGCACCAACATTGGCGATTCCGGAGAAAGGGAGTGCAGAGAAAAGACTATTATAGATGGTATACTTATCTGTAACATTTCTTCTAAAGGCTTGTATAAAGGCGGATCTCGACATATAATTCGGAATTTACAAAAAAAAGGGGTGGTTTAAACCTTTGTAGCTTAAATTTATCTAATTAGTACAAACCCCCTGCATGCATTTATCGGATCAAGAGATTTTAATGGATTTCAAAAAACCTGCTTTAAAGGAAAAGGCGTATACTCAACTCGTAAAGAAGTACCAGGAAAAGATATACTGGCATATTCGCCGGCTTGTTATAGAGCATGAAGATGCGAATGATGTAATGCAGAATGTATTTATTAAAGTGTGGGGTGCTTTGGAAAATTTTAGAGAAGACAGTCAATTATATACATGGTTGTATAGAATTGCAACGAATGAAAGTTTAAGTTTTTTAGAGCAACAAAAAAGAAAGTCGGCCGTTGATTTTGATGAGATAAGTGAAGGATTGAGTAATAAGGTT
>JAIEQT010000591.1 GCA_019747455.1 Chitinophagaceae bacterium
CATCTTCTATCGTGAAATGAATGGAATCGCCGTATTGATATACTTGCTTATCTGTTCGAATGCTTAATGAGCCCTCATTAAGGTCTTGGGCTGATAAAAAAATGCCCAGTAAAACACCTGTTAGTGTAAATAGTACGCTTTTCATAAAAAATGTATTGGTACTTAAATGTACCAAGAAAAGCAATACCTAACTGTTATAAAAATAAAAAAGCGCCCCATTTGGTAGCGCTTTTAAGCATAATTTGATGACTATTATTTTGTTGCGAATAAGTGTACAGCAACCTGTACCTCTTTTGCTACATTGCCAATACCGTAGTTGATACCAAATAAAGTTCTGTCTAAGCTAAAAAAAGCTTCTCCAAAAAATCCTTTGTCATCAGCACCACGAACAGAAGCATTAAAGCTAACAGGCACACTAGCCCCTTTTAGGTTCAACACGCCAGAAATAGTAGCATTGCTCTCACTGGTATAATTTACATTGGTAATTTTATAAGTAGCTTCTCCAAATTTTGCTACATCAAAGAAATCAGCCGTCTTAAGGTGACTATTTAATCTGTCGCCTGCCGCATCTGTTACTTTTAAGTTAGCTAAATCAATCACAAACTCACCCCCTTTCAACTTACCACCATCAACCTGTAAAGAACCACTCTTTACAACAAAATAACCTGTGTGGTAATCGTTCTTTTTAGATCCTACCCAGTCTACGCGACTTTTTTCTGCATTCACGGTATAAGATACCACGTCTTTAGTACTGTTTACGCTGGTAAATGAATATAAACCGGCTACTAGCGCTGTTCCGGCCAATGCAAAAAGCAATTTTTTCATGTGTTTCTGTTTTTTAGATGATAAAATTAGGATAATTAATGTTACAACAATAATAATAAAGTATTAATTCTGAATGATGGATTAACATATCTTCGCAAAAATTGTTCCATATGAATTTACATGAGTATCAAGCGAAGGAATTACTCAAGAAATACAATGTTCCCACTCAGGAAGGGATTGCAGTAGATACCGTAATGGCGGCTGAGGAAGCTTACCGTCAAATAAAGACACAAACAGGCAATAATTTTGCAGTAGTGAAGGCTCAAATTCATGCCGGAGGTCGCGGAAAAGGGAAAATTGAAGGTACTGAACAACGAGGTGTAGCGGTGGCAAAAAGTGCTGAAGACATTGCGAATATTGCTAAAAATATACTAGGGGGAACACTGGTAACCATACAAACAGGACCGGCAGGTAAGAAAGTAAACAAAATTCTAGTTGCCCAAGATGTTTACTATAGCGGACCCAATCCAACCAAAGAATTTTATCTATCCATTCTTTTAGATCGCGCTAAAGGCATGAATGTTATCATGTACAGTACGGAAGGCGGAATGGATATTGAAGAAGTAGCCCATCATACCCCTGATAAAATCTTCAAAGAATGGGTACACCCGGGGGGTGGTTTACAAGGTTTTCAGGCACGAAAAATTGCCTTTAATCTTGGCTTGAGCGGCGAAGCCTTTAAGAATTGCGTGAAATTTGTAACCAATTTATACAATGCTTATGTAGGGTTAGATTGTGCGATGTTAGAAATCAACCCACTCTTCAAAACAAGCGATGAAAAAATCATAGCCGTAGATTGTAAGATGAATATCGATGATAATGCCCTCATGCGTAAGCCTGATGTAGCTACCTTACGTGATGTTACAGAAGAAGATCCTACGGAAGTAGAAGCCGGACAATACAATCTTAATTTTGTTAAGCTGGATGGTAATGTAGGTTGTATGGTAAACGGTGCGGGACTCGCTATGGCCACGATGGATATGATCAAATTGAGTGGCGGTGAACCAGCTAACTTCCTGGATGTAGGGGGAACGGCGAATGCGCAAACCGTAGAAGCAGGCTTCCGCATTATTATGAAAGACCCGAACGTAAAAGCTATTTTGATCAATATATTCGGAGGTATCGTTCGTTGTGATCGGGTAGCGGCGGGCGTTATCGAAGCGTATAATAAATTGGGCAATATCAATATCCCTATTATTGTTCGCCTACAAGGCACCAATGCCGTTGAAGCAAAAAAATTGATCGATGAAAGCGGATTAAAAGTGCAATCTGCCATCCAATTAAGTGAAGCTGCTGAATTGGTGAAGAAAGCAGTAGCGTGAGATGAATTAAGAATTAAGAATTAAGAATTCATAATTCTTAATTCTTAATTACCACCAATTGTACTTCCGCAATACCGCTTACTGTATACATAGCGCCGGTTCGGAGTTCTATACATTCATAACGTTTTCTGCGGAGTGCTCCTTTTCGGAAAATCTTTCCTGAATCAAGTTTAAATAATGTACCCTCTGGCAAAGCCGATAACAAGGTTTTTCCCGAGGGTGTATTTTTATTGTACGTACGCAGTACTTGCATTAACCCTACTTCCCCATTGGCCGTTGCCGCCGGTGCTTTCATAGATATCTTTAACTCCCGCTCTATATCGGGTGGGAAAATACGTAATGAAACAAAATGATTCAATAACTGGCTATAGCATGTTTTCCATTCTTTGCCATGTGCCGGCACACGAGGACCATATTGCTCAAACGTGAGTAAATGGGCTAACTCGTGCAATAAGGTTATTAAAAACTCATACACATTCAAATTACCATTCACACTGATCCGATGATTATTCCCCTGAAAAGCATGTCTGTAATCGCCCAATACCGATTTGCGGGCTTTTGAAACAGTAAGATGTACTTTGTATTGATGAAGATATTGAACCACCTGCTCAAAGCTACCCTCCGGTAAAAACTTACTAAGCTCCTGCATAGGATGCTCGGTTTTATTAGCCATGCCGCTATTTTTTTTGGCTTGTAATAATGCGAACTTCTAACCAAGTGTAGATAATATACAAACCCATGCTTATAAAAAGGGCGTTCGTATTTCTGCTAACCCCCGCAGCATATAAATAAATAAATGCAGCACCCCCTAAAACAAATAATTTTAACACCACCCCACTCATTACACCACGTACCATAGCATGTGGGTTTTTATCACTATTTGCTTTATAGCTTCTCCAAATATTCCAAATCAAAATACCAGTCAGCAAAAGATTGGCAACGAGTACCACCCTCCCATCAACAATTGGGAGAAAAACTTTTGCCATTACTAAAATGGCAAATACCATTACAAATGCTGAAACAATAAATACAGGTAGTAATTTCTTGATCATCCAATAATTATTAATAATTAGACTGTTCCGTTTTAGGTTCTGTTAATGGTACCGTATCTAATTGCGCAGGCGTTATATTACCCGATAACACCTTTTTAACACCATTAATATACTGTTCTTTGTATCTTATCTCCTGTTCCAAAGAATCGGTACGAATTTTTAAGAGCTGCAATGCTGTTCTACTCTCTTTGGTACCATAACCGGGTATATAATATTTTAGCGGAGAAAAAGCAATAAGCGCAATGGTTAACCCTACTAATAAAACAAAAATAGTACTCAGTCCGATATATACACTTAAGCGAGATAATCGAAATGTAATAACCTCCTCGTAGGTATCATCATTCATCACTACGAGTCGGTAGGTATTTCGAAGTCGCTTAAAAGTATTGGCCGGTGTTAATTTATCCATGGTACAAAAACTTGTTAAAGGTAATGAATACCTGTATTTTTAAGCGTTATATGTATCGCAAAAACCACATACTCATATTACTGGTGTTGGGATTAAGCATTTATAGCTCAGCAATCTCGCAGGTTTCTACCGACTTAAACCTGAAAAAGCCGGAAAAATACCAAAATCGGTCACTACCGGCTGAGAAAGGAACCGACAAAAAATTTACTATTCCAAAAAGACTTTACAACAATACTGTTACCAGATTTAATTATTATTTCAA
>JAIEQT010000138.1 GCA_019747455.1 Chitinophagaceae bacterium
GCAGTAATAACTTGATAGGATCAAAATTTCCTTGTAACGTAATGGCATTATTAGTTTGGGCACGTGCAAATTGAGGCGTAACTGTCCAATCTATTCCTACAGCAGAAGCCGAAGTATTCGAGAGATCTTGTAAAGCATACCAACTTCCTTTAGGGAAAAGAATAACCGGACAATGAGGAGCAAGTGCATCAGAAATCTGTTTCAGGAATGGTAATGCGAACGCATTAAAATCTACCGGAGATAGCATACCACTCCAACTATCAAAAACCTGTACAGAATCCGCACCCGCTGCTACCTGTGCTTTTAGGTATTCGATAGTTGCGTCTGTAATTTTTTGCAATAACTGATGCGCTAAATGTGGCTGTGTAAAGCAAAATTGTTTCGCTTTATCAAATGTTTTACTACCTTTTCCTTCTACCATATAACATAAAATGGTAAATGGAGCACCGGCAAAACCAATAAGTGGTACTCTGCCGTTTAGTTCACGCTTTGTAAGGGCAATAGCTTTGGATACATAGTTTAACCGCTCTGCAGCACCTGCTGTTTCTAAATTATCAATATGCGCTTGCGTTTGAATAGTTTTGGGAAGTAATGGTCCTTTCCCCTCTTCCATTAAAACCTCTACACCCAATGCTTGTGGAATTACTAAAATATCAGAAAAGATAATAGCTGCATCGCTACCAACAATATCAATCGGTTGTAAGGTTATTTCGCAAGCTAGTTCAGGTGTTTCAACACGGGTAAAAAAATCGTACTTCGCACGTAGTTTCATATACTCGGGTAGGTAGCGCCCTGCCTGGCGCATCATCCAAACGGGCGGTCGTTTTACTACTTCACCTCGTAAGGCCTTCAATAATAAATCGTTCTTTAGTTCATTCATGTGTATGTTTAAAATTTATATGATTAGCCACCAAACTCAGCATATCGAATACACTTGGTGACGCCGGATAAATAATGTGATTATTACATTGTTGTGTTTGCAGAAAACGAGCAGTTGTTTCACCAATACAACAGCAAATAGCATTAGGTGCAATTTCATTTTGGTTTAAAAAACTTTCTACTCCACTCGGACTAAAAAAAAGTAGTGCATCGTATTCTTTAGCGTCAATTTTTATATCTATAAAGTTTGTTGTATAAACCGGAACTGGGATATAATGGATACCAGAATTATCGAGCTCTTTTTCTAAATCATTCAGTCGGATGCTACTACAAGGATGCAGCACTGATACAGCAGCAGATTGCTTTATTTTGGCAGCTAGTTGCAAGGCATTATCAGCTGTTGTAATAGCTTTAAAACCTTTATCCAGTAAGGCTTTTGTTGTTTTTCCGGATATTGAAAAAATAGTTTTGTGGGCTAATAATAGCAGTACTTGCTCATCAGCTAAAAAATATGTTACCGCATTTACACTCGTGAAAGCCAAACTATCAAACTGCACAGCATGCGAGATGTTGAAAGGGAGCGCTTCTGTTTGAATTACATCAAAGCATATTACTTCCTGTGATAAGGATCGGGCATGAATCAATTCCTGCTCAGTAAGTTTTTTAGTGCTGATTATCTGCCTCATCATTCCATTTTTTATTCCTTATTACTGTAAGCAAATCAAAAGCGCCATCTTTCATCAGTAATTGCTCTGCCCCTACTTTTCCTGCCATTTTCCATTCATTGATATTAAACTGAGTTTTGATATTGAAAGATTTTGTACCGTTGAAGTTGTGCATGGCACCATGAAAGTGAATGTATTCATCATTCAAAACCGCAAGTGCACTTACGGGCACCGAGCAGCCCGCCTGAAGTGTTTGCATGAACTGTCTTTCAATACTTCCCGCTATGAATGAACGCATATGATTGATTTCGTTGCAAATATTTTTCATTCGTTCGTCATTAGCCCTACAAACAACGCCTACTATGCCTTGAGCTGGTGAAGGAATTATCCAATCTAAAATAATGGCATCTTCCGGCAATAAGCCTAGTCTTTCTAATCCGGCTTTTGCAAAAATCACTGCAGTGGTTTGCTCCGTTTCTTCATACTTTCTAAGTCGCGTTTGTACATTACCCCGGATATCTAACATTGTATGGTGTGGATACTTGGCAAGCCATTGAGCCCTTCTTCGTAAACTACTAGTGGCGATTGTAGCGGGTAAACTACTATCTTCCAAAATAGTTTTATTTTTTACAAGTGCTACATCCTGATGAGAACCTCTCGGTAATACCGATGCAAGCTGTAAGCCTTCCGCAAGCTGCGTTGGCACATCTTTTAGCGAGTGTACCGCAATATCTGTTTCATTATTCAATAAAGAGATATCTAACTCTTTTGTAAAAACACCCGAAATTCCCATCGTATAAATAGGTTGGGTAAGATTGATATCACCACTACTTTTAATAGATACAATGTTGCAGGAATGACCCTTAGCTTCTAAGGCATCTTTCACTGCATTCGCTTGCCATAAAGCCAATGCACTACTGCGAGTTGCTATGCGAATTGTTTTACTCACTATTATTAATTAAAAACTGCTTTCGGTTCAACAGACGCCGTATATAGTGATCTTCTCGTTTCCCATTGTCTAAACATTACTATATGTTCATCGATAATGGTAAGCGCCAAAGGAATTTCATTGGTACGTTTAGCAATCGTTCCGTTTACTATCTCCGAAAGAGAATCAACGTCAAAAAACATAACCCCTTCCAGTGATCTTACATCTTGACTTACGTTTGATGGAACCGATAAGTCAAAAACAATTTTTATTGTTGAGTCTTCAATTTGCTTTTTTGTAATAAGGGGATGATCAGCACTGGTAGCAACCACAAGTATATCCGTATGGCAGATGGCTTGATCTACCTTTTCTATCGGGGCGTAGGATACTTGATATTTTTCAGAAATTTCTTTTGAACGGAGTTCGCTTCTATTTAACACTAATAACTTATGTTGAGGGAGATAGTGTTTCAAATTTTTTAATGTAAGCTCCCCAAACTTACCCATCCCAAGCAAACAAATATTTTGTGCTTCATCATCGCCAAAGAATTGCTTCAATTGCTGAATTACCGCGTAAGAAACAGAGGTAGTACCATCAGAAATGGATGTTCGGTTGCGTACCTGTCTGGATGCTTGTAAGGCACTATTCACTAGTTTTTCCAAATAACCATCTGTACATCCGCATGTTTTAGCAAAAGAAAATGCATTTTTTAGCTGACCGATGATCTCGTAATCCCCTAAAATTTGGGAGTCTAGGCCGGAAGAAACACGGAATAAATGATGGATGGCTTCATCGTCTTGCTTTATAAAGGTGAAAGCCTTAACATCTTCTTCTGAGGCGGTGGTATAATTACTGAAAATTTCTATATAGGCATCCGTAGCAATATTGACGCCATATATTTCAGTTCGGTTACAGGTAGAAAGTATGAAAAAGCTTCTGTTACCTTGGCTTATTTGCTCTTCATAAACTCTTCTAAGCAAATCGGGGGTAAAAGCAAATTTATTTCTTATTTCAAGCGAAGTTTTTCTATAGTTTACCCCAACAACAACCAATCCCTGTGCTAATTTCTCCATCTTCGCCTGTATTACGCTGCAAATTTATCAACAAAGGCTAGATGAAAGTCAGGAATTGAAAATGTTGCAATATTATGACAAAACCTTTTTTTGCTTACCCGGTATGGTGTGAGGGTAACTTTCTGGATTAATTAACTTATTCGCTTTTTCAATTCCCCTTATTTTAAAAGAACTAATTGTCCCGTATGGTATTGCAAATGCGATGTTCTTGTAATAATAATATTGAGTTTATTACGATGTGGTTCCTTCAGAATGTTGTAAGCTCCCCCAAAAATAGTACGTTTTGAAAGTAGACTAAATAGTTAACTTTAAAACGTAAAATATGAAGAA
>JAIEQT010000094.1 GCA_019747455.1 Chitinophagaceae bacterium
TTTTAGCTTTTATATTACTAGTTCTTAGCGATAGGCTATTTGCTCAGATGACTATTGAAGTACATATTGGGGTATCATGCAATAATAATTATCAAAGATTAGGCAATAGTTATAATATCGGAAAATCAATTTCAAGTGCCGTTGGATTTCAAATTAATAAACCTCTTAAAAAAAAGTGGCTTATTAATTTTGGAATAGCATATATACCCAAAAATTATGATTATAAAGCAGTGCAGGTATATTCAGGCTTAGAACAAAAGATATCAAATAGGTATCTTCAACTAAATGCGCTTGGATTCAAGCGAATTCAATTTACTAAAAAAACCGGAATAGATATTGGTGGAGGATTTTTTGGTGGATATCTGCTATCAAGAAAATTTAGTGGTGCTTTACCAAACTTGTATACACCACTCCATTCAAGTGTTCAGGTTAATCCCAATAATACTGTATCAATTAATCATTTCTCTGAGAAAATAAGTATAGATGAGAAATTTGACAATCGATTTGAATTTGGACTTAGAGCAAGTATCGGCGTAAGGCATAGGATAAAAAGAAGTAATTGGGTGAAATTAAGTGCCAACTACGATTATGCGTTAACTGATCAGGAAAAACAGTATATGTACAATCAGTCTTCAAAAAAGAATAGAACATTATCTATAGCAATCGGATATGAATTTCAAATTCAAAAAAAATAGCATAAATACGATTATTTGGTTAGCCATTTTATTTCTTTTCATTAACCCCTCCTGTAGAAAAGAACCAGGCATTAATCTTGAAAGTAGCAAAAATGAGTTTATAGGAATTTTTAACTCTTTTTGGATTCAAATGAGTCAGTCTTACGTATTTTGGGATATCGAAAAAACAAAATGGGATGAGGCTTACGATGCTTACTCTAAGCAATTTGCCCTACTAAATGTTAATGATACAAATGATATCAGAAAATCCGTTTCTTTATTTAGAAGTATTTCAGGAGAATTGATAGACGGGCATTGCACAATTAGATTTACTAAATCTATAATTATGGATTCAATAATAAACCCAGTACAAGATAGAAAGAAACGTACTAATAGTTTTTATTTCCCAGTGAATTATCTCTCTGTGGATACGAACTATTTAGACAAAGGATTTATTTTCAAAGCCGATAATAATTTTTCTTTAAATGGTGTTCCATTGACAGTTGTTAGTGGAAAAATTAATGACTCAATACTTTATTTTTCTTGTAGTCAGTTTATGACTAGGCGTTCCTTTTTTTCTAATACAAACAAATCAGTTAAGCCGGCAATAGATTTTTTCTTTGATGGTTTAGATGGAAATTCGAAACCATTCAATAAAGTAATAATTGACCTAAGAGGAAACTTAGGGGGGGATACTGAGGATTTGACTTTTTTGTTTGAAAAACTATACAGCAATATTCAATATTATGGATATACCCAATACAAAATTGGACCAAACAGATTCGATTACTCTCCTTGGTTGCCAGTTTTTATTGAGGGCAAAAGAAATAGTAAACTTCCTAAGCTAAAAATTATTGTTTTAGCTGATCGAAATTCAGCTTCTTTATCAGAAATTGTAGTTCAACTTGTAAAGTCTGATGTAAGAAATACTTTTGTGGGTGATACAACATACGGAGCAACCGGTGTATTATTAGATAACCCTTTATTTAGTGGTGGTTCTTTTAAGGTTCAAGATTTTATGTATGTAGCGTTATCGGCAAGTAGATTTAAGTCGATCAATGGAATTCTTTTTGAGGGTAAAGGAATAGAACCTGATTTTAACATTACTATAAATAGCCAACAGTTAGCTTTGAAGAAAGATTTATGTTTAGAAAAAGCAATAAGCCTTTTAAAATGAAAAGTTATCTACTTTATACCATTTTAGTGATTTCATTTGTTGTAATTGCTGGATGTTCAACTGAAAAACACTCAGTGACAGCTGAAAATATAGACGCTATAAGAGATAGTCAAACAGATACCTTGGTACTGCGAGACTCTATTTTGGTTTACCCCGGTAAAAGAATTATATTATTAGGGGGTAAGTGGAAAAAAGAACGTTATTATTCTATCAGTTTAAATAGTTCGTTATCGTTTCAAGGCATGTTCATGAGGAACTTAGCAATAAAAAATAATCGTGAATATCAAGAAAATCAATACTTATTTGAAGCCGATAGAACTAGGAGTGCCTTATACAATACAAAAGAAGTTACATTACTAAAAGTACAAAGATCTGGTAGTAGTAAAAGAGGATACGCAGATATGGCTTACTTCAAGGTAAAAGGAACAAAGTTTAGATGTAATCTTAACATAGGATTAGACTCTTCCGAAATTAGGATCGATTACAATAATTGATAGTCTACTGTAACGCCTTATAAATAGCTTCCTGAATATTGGGACGTACATTCAACTGACTTATTTTATTATTATTTCGGGTGGGGGTAACCCGGTTAGATAGAAAAATATATATTAGTTCTTTTTCAGGATCTACCCATACACAAGTGCCGGTAAAGCCTGTATGTCCGAATGTTTTGGGAGAAACAGATTTAGAAGGATAGGGATCTTTTCGTGTTGCATTGTCTTTCTCGGGTTTGTCGAAACCCAATCCGCGCCTGCTGATGTCACTATTATATGCGGTAAATAAATCTATTGTTTCTTTTTTTAGGTATTGCACGCCATTTATTGTTCCCCCATTCAATAGCATTTGATACAACTGCGCCAAATCGTAAGCGTTACTGAACAAACCGGCATGCCCGGCTACTCCCCCAAATAAAGCAGCCCCTTCATCATGCACATCACCCCGAATCAATTGGCCGCGAAAATGCTTCTCTTCTTCTGTAGGAA
This sequence comes from Chitinophagaceae bacterium, assembly GCA_019747455.1. GTDB lineage: Bacteria > Bacteroidota > Bacteroidia > Chitinophagales > Chitinophagaceae > Sediminibacterium. The sequence continues at coordinate 2,835 of JAIEQT010000094.1, forward strand.
CAATGTCTTCTACCATAAATCTGCTAAGTGGTTTAAAACCGGTGGTGGTCATGTTTAAAGGCTTATAGAAATTATCAGCCGCATACTGATCCAATGTTTTACCGCTAAGCGTCTCTACTACTTTACCTAGAAAAATAAAATCATTATCACTATATACGTACTTACCCGGAGGGGTTAATTTGCTTTGCAAAATTCTTTTGTATAAAGTATCCGTCCAATCATTTCTTACATATAGATTCTCCGCTACGCGCGTAGAAAAATTATATGTTGATATGGTTGAAAAATAAGCGGGTAGTGGTTTACCGCTAACTGTATCAATAACTTCTTTATAAAAAGGAATGAAGGGGTTAAGTCCGGCTTGATGTAATAAAATATCTTTTATTTTCAAACCGGCTTTATCCGTTCCCTTCGTCCATATTGAATAGTCGCCCAATGTTTTTTGGAGATCTAATTTCCCTTCTTCATATAATTTCATTACCGATACCGTAGTGGCAGAAATTTTTGTTACGGATGCTAAATCAAAAATCATATTTGTATTAGTAGCTTCTTTTTTATCGAAGTTAGTATTACCGAAAGCCTTATTATAAACGATCTTTCCTTTTCTGGCAACTAATACCACACAACCGGGCATAGCTCCTTTATCAATGGCGTCTTTAGCTATTGTATCAATTTTAGCTAATGCAGCACTATTCATGCCTACTGATTCAGCTGCCGCTTCAGGGAAATAATAATGATAGGTAACCGATTTTCCAAAAGTTAAGTTTGGGGTAACCGTTACAGGAAGTGTTCCTTTCGCTTCTGCTTTACCCAATAAAATATCCGCTGCTGCTAATTGTGTGAGATCATCATCTTCATAACAAGCGAATAAATTTTGGGCATTCGCTGCATGGCTTATAGCATAAGGGTTTCCGAAAAACAGGGTGGTTGTATTAGGGGATTGTAAAGCTTGTATTACGCGAATCACTTGCGCACTTAAGCCGTAATTATTTGCCGGACGGCGACTATAATTATGTACACCGATAACAAGTTGATCGAAATTATTATTTTGGATATAACTAATAA
>JAIEQT010000446.1 GCA_019747455.1 Chitinophagaceae bacterium
TGATAAAGTTGGCGGATATAATTATCAATCAAATGTTTCAGGTCAGCCAAATGGTACCTGGAATAACGAAGTTGGCTACGGGCGTATTAACGCGAATAAAGCAATTTGTGCAGCTAATAATTTCGGACTACCCTTAAATGGCGATGCTACGGTTTGTGCAACTTCGAATAGTTATACAATTCCTAATTTAACATCTGGAGCAATTGTTCAATGGGATGCATTTCCTTTAGGTGTAGTTACAATTAATTCTCCTAATTCTCCACAAACAACAATAACAAAGATTACAGATGGAATCGTAACACTAACCGCAACCATAACCAATTCAAATGCATGCGTAGGCGTAAATACAAGCTTTTCAAAAACGATTTCTGTCGGATCCCCCAAGCTTATTAATCTATCTACTGGAAGTGAAGCTTTTAATTTAGTAGGGCAAAACTTTAACTATGGAGCCAATGGACCGGGTAATAGCTTTTCTGTTTGCCCGAGTGAAAATATATCTCTTACTCCATTTGTACCATCTGATTATAATCCGTCAATAAATGCACATTCGTGGACAATTTCGGGTTCATATAGCTCAGTTGGGTTCTTGGATCAAGCTAATTTAAGTGTAACCTCTAGCTCATCAACTTACAATAATTTCTCATTTACTTATCAATACCTAAATAGCTGTGGTTGGAGTCCAATCCATTATGGTACAGCTACTACAATTGATTGTGCAGGAGGAGAAGAACCATTTCGAGTAAAATTTGAAAAAGGAGTAGTAGAAGTAGATAGTTCATATATAAATAGTGTTAGTATTTATCCTAACCCAGTTAAAGAGAAGTTGATTATTAGTTTAGATAAACGAATGGAGGGTGTAAAAGTAATCCGATTAGTAGATGCAAATGGCAGGGCAATCAGTAGCCAACAAATAACTGGATACACAACAACCATCAGCTTTGCTGGTTTAGTAAATGGAATGTATTATATAGAAATTAATCAAGGTAAGAGGCGAGTTATTAAGAAAGTTATTAAATAGACGCATTAAGGGCGAATCAATTGAAAAGCATTAGGTATAATACGAATCTCTATCTCCTCCAATGTTTCAGCGGGATCGCCGTCTATATGAAGAGGAGCGAGTTTTAAATTTTTTATGCTCAGGTTAGATGTTTGGAAATACAAAATATTTTTTGAACCCAAATCATCCACTAATTCTTGTAATTTATTATTTCCACGAATTTGTTTCAAAAGCGCAAAAGGTAATTTCGCTTTATTCATTTTCTGCACAATTACTATATCTAATAATCCATCGTTTAAAGAGGCCTGTGGTGCAATGGTAAAATTGTTCCCAAACTGATTGCTATTAGCAATACTGATAAAAAATGCTTCTGTAAAAAAATGAAATGTATCTATCTCTATTTCGAACTGATAGGGATGCGCTTTAAAATAATTGATAATACTTTGTTGTGTGTATGTAAGTATTCCACGGGTAGCTTTATTGGCAAACCCATGTGCTACTTGTGCATCGAAGCCAATACCACTAAGCATACATGCATATTTATTGTTGAGCATAAATGCATCAACTGCTTTTGCAGTACCACTAAAAATGAGTGAAAGAGCCGATTTTAATTTAATGGGAATGCCTGCTGCACGAGCTAATCCATTACCCGACCCAACTGGTAAAATCCCAAACTGTACACCTGTAAACCTTAGTTCCTCAGTGGCTTTATTTATTGTACCATCTCCCCCCATCATTACCACATCGGTAAATTGCTCCTGTTCAATGATCTCTTTTAACTCTTCGTAATTACCTGCTGCATTGGTGGCATATAAACGATAAGGAATTTGCTGGTAGGCAGTTTCACGCTCAATGATTTTTAGGAAACCTTCTTTTTTGGATGTTCCAGAAATAGGGTTATAGAGGTATATAATTTTTCGCTCCATAAATCCACTACCATTTCAATAATGCACTAGCCCAAGTAAAGCCACTTCCAAATGCTGCTAAACAAACAAGATCATCTTCTCTGATCTTGCCTTTTTCCCAGGCCTCACAAAGTGCAATGGGTACAGAGGCAGCGGTTGTATTACCATAGTATTGAATATTATTATACACTTGCTCATCTTTCAACCCTAATTTCTGCTGTACAAACTGGGAAATACGTAAATTGGCCTGGTGAGGAATAAGCATATTTATATCAGTTGGTTGGTATCCGTTTTTTTGTAATGCTTCCATAATTACTTCCGGAAATTTTACAACTGCTTTTTTAAATACGGATGGGCCATCCATATATGGGAAGTTTTGCGCATTATCAATCATACGATGACTCATAAACATTTGCGCAATTTCTGCATCATCAAAATCTGCATAGTTTTTTTCGCCCCAATAATTTGCGTGGGTACCGGGATTATACATTGCTAATATTTCAGCAGACTCTCCATCGCTGTGTAAATGGGTACTTAATATTCCTTGTCCCTCTTTATCAGTTGGCTGTAAAACAACTGCTCCGGCACCATCCCCAAATATTACAGATACATTTCGCCCACGAGTAGAAAAATCTAGTCCAAACGAATGCTTTTCGCTCCCGATCACTAAAATATTTTTATACATACCTGTTTTGATGAACTGGTCGGCCACACTTAAAGCATATACAAAACCACTGCATTGATTGCGAACATCTAGTGCACCAATTTCTTTCATCTTCATGGCTCGCTGCACCATTACACCGCAACCCGGAAAATAATAATCCGGAGACAGGGTTGCAAAAACGATAAAATCTATTTCTTCAGCTGTAGTACCTGCTCTTTCAATGGCAATTTTAGCGGCTTCAACAGCCATTGTGGTTGTTGTTTCCTGTGTGCGATGTGCGTATCTACGTTCTTTAATACCTGTTCTTTCTTGTATCCATTCATCACTCGTTTCCATATATTTTGTGAGATCCTGATTGGTAACAACATTTTTAGGCACATACATCCCTATGCCGGCAATTTTACTTAATGGCATGCGCAAGCAATTTTGTTAATCGGTGAAGGTAAGGAACTTTTTTATGGTTAGAACTTGCAAGCCGTCTAAAAAGTATACCCGAAGTTAACCCCAAATTGCAAAAGTGGGAAATTACCAACAGGGCTATTGCCGCTATTCTCTAAAAAAACATCATCAACTGCTAAGCCAATATTTCCACCCCAAAAAAAGTGCTTATTTATTTGCCTTTGCAAGCCATAATGAATTTGTATACTTCTGATACTCTCAAAATTAGCATACTGATTACTTTTTGAAAAAGGTGGTGTTGTAGCCAAATACTTAATCGCAAAATAATCACCGGAATAGTTGGTGATATTTTTCTTTTTCTTAAAGCGATGGTACAAATTTGTATATCTCCTTAACTCTGCAGAAAAAAAACCTACAGTACTGCTATTGCTGAGACTTGGGTCGCTACTCTCTTTTTTAAAACCAAAAACCGAAATCAAACCAGCTTGTGGACTTACTGTAAGTTTAGGTAGAATTCTAAATTCAGCGGAACCATATACGTGAAAACCTATTGGAGCAAACAAATTAGCCTTAAAAATCGGTGATCGCTGCTGGGGAAATTCCCGTTTTTCAGGAATTGATTGGCTTAATAGCTTAGTGGCTAAAAAAAAATTAAAAATTAAAATAACAATCGATTTCATAAGTCACGATTAAGTTAATGTATAAACTCATTTTAAAAAGTATATCCAACAGTTAGTCCAAACTGCAATAATGGAATAACATTTGGACGATTTGGATTGATGGAATGTTTGCCAGTTACAACGCCTGCGTACACACCAGCAAAATATGGTTTTTCAAATTGGCATTGTGCGCCTAAGTTAATTTGTAAAGCGCTTACATTTTCATAGCTATACCTGGCAGCACTATTTATTTTGGTGGATGGTGTGCTGGCAAAATATTTCATTGCTATATAT
>JAIEQT010000071.1 GCA_019747455.1 Chitinophagaceae bacterium
AAAGCCATCCGGCAATACCGCTCCTTTTTTAACCACTACAATGCCGTCTTTTACGGTATACAAAGGATGATCTGTTTTCTCTAAATGCTTACCTCCATTAATTCTTACATCATTACCAATTCTACAATTCTTATCAATGATGGCATCTTTAATATAGCATCGTTCCCCTATACCCACTTTGGGCAATCCCTTAGCAACATTCAACGCCATTTCATCTAAAGTTTCGTAATAATCGTTACCCATAATGTAGGTGCTTACAACAGTAGTACCATGACCAATACGAGAGCGGATACCTACTACACTTTGTTCAATTCTGCTGGCGTGAATAATAGAACCTTCTGCAATAATTGTTTTCTCTAGTGTAGTACCACTGATTTTAGCAGGGGGTAACATTCTTGCTCTACTGAAAACTGTTTTTTGGTTATCGAATAAGTTGAATGGGGGCACTTCTTGTGTTAAAGCTAAATTCGCTTCATAGAAAGAATAAATATTCCCAATATCTGTCCAGTATCCATCATACTGATAACTAGCTACTTTATAGTTTGCAATAGAATCAGGAATAATCTCCTTACCAAAATCAGTAGCGCCGGGATGCGCATCTACCAATAAAGTGTTCAATATTTGCTTGTTGAAAATATAAATACCCATTGATGCCAGGTAGTTTCTGCCTGCGCGCTGCATGTCTGCTCCGGTATCACTCACCCAATCTCCTAAAATATCTTTCTTTGGCTTTTCAATAAAAGAACTGATCAAATCGTCATTATCTTTTTTGAGAATGCCGAATTCTGGGGCATCTCTATCGTCTACAGGAATGGTAGCAATAGATATATCTGCATTCTTAGCCCGATGCACCTCCAGCATTTCACCAAAATCCATTTGGTATAATTGATCCCCACTTAAAATCAAAATATAATCATACTCCAGATTGGAGATATGGCGTAGTGATTGCCGAACCGCATCGGCTGTACCCTGGTACCAACCAGGGTTATCGGGTGTTTGTTCTGCCGCCAAAATATCTACAAAGCCTGTACTAAAAGCACTGAAATGATAGGTATTCTTAATATGCTTATTTAACGATGCGGAGTTGAACTGTGTAAGCACAAACATCCGGTTGATATTACTATTAATACAGTTACTAATAGGAATATCTACCAATCTATACTTACCTGCAATAGGTACAGCAGGCTTCGATCTGCTGGCTGTTAAAGGGAATAAACGGGTGCCGGCACCGCCGCCGAGAATCACTGCAACCACCGACTTAGAAAGTGTAGCCATATTAAGTTATTAAGTTATTGAGTTATTGAGTTATTAGGTTATTGAGGACAATATACAATATTAGCTTAAATAAACCCGCTTGTATTCATCAACTGTTTTTTCCCAGCTATGATCTATCTGCATCATATGCTTTCTCATCCACGCTATGTGGGTTTTATCTTCATATACTTGCACCCCCCTATTAATAGCGTGATCAATATCTGCCACAGTAGCATTATTGAATCGAATGCCAAATCCTTCAAAATCGCCCATATCAGTAACGGTATCTCGTAAACCACCTGTGTTTCTCACTACCGGTATGGTGCCATAACGCATTGCATACATTTGGTTCAACCCGCAGGGTTCTACTCTACTAGGCATTAATAAAAAGTCGGCTCCGGCGTACATCCTATGACTTAATTTTTCGTCATATCCAATTACGGTATTAAAAAGGGTTTTATTAGCTTCCGACATATACCGGAACTCATTCTCAACTGATGGATCACCACTACCTAATACTAAAAAAGAAGCCCTTCCACCCGTACTATGCATGGCTGAGCGAATAGCATCAGGAAGCACGTCTGCCGCTTTTTCTCCCACCAATCTTCCAATAAATACAAACAAAGGCAGTGTTGGATCTAACCCAAACTCTTTACATAAAGATTGTTTATTTTTTTCCTTTCCTGTAGTAACAGTATCTACTGTGAAATGATCGGTTAGATATATATCTGTGGCCGGATCCCATACTTCATTATCTATCCCATTCAAGATACCGGAGCATTTACCTCTTTCATAATCAAAGAGTTTTTCAAGTCCATTTGCATTTTCTCTCAACTCATCCATATAACTCCAGCTCACGGTTGTTACTCTGTAGGCACATTTTACGCCGCTTGCCAAAGGGTTAATATTTCCAGCCCAATCAAGCATACCTCGTTTCCATAAATCCCAGCCGGGTATATAGGTACTCTTATCCCAACCCATCCATCCCTGGTACTGACCATTATGAATAGTGATGATGGTTTTAATACCAGCCAAGTGCTGATAAGCATAGCAGTATTGCATCATAAAGGGAATAAGACCGGTATGGTGGTCGTGACAGTGTACCACATCCGGCTTATGCTCCCAGTGGCTAAGCCAGTTTACAACCGCTATTTGAAAAGCGGTAAAGCGCTCTACATCATCGTCGTAGCCATAGATTTTTTGTCGATCCAGTAGCCCATTAATATCAATTAGATACAAATCAAATCCCAGCTTATTGGTTTCTTCCTTTATAACAGTGTAATCAAAAAACCAATTACCCAAGTTGGAACTGCCCTTAAAATCTACCGACCATCGATTTTCATACAAAAATTTGGTGCGGTACATGGGCATTATAACTTTGGCCACATCCCCCGCTTTCACCTGATATTTCGGTAGTGCACCTACTACATCGCCCAGTCCGCCTGCTTTTGCTACGGGGTAACATTCGGCACTTACATGAATAATTTCCATACGGCTCGTTCTTTAACGGGTAAGTTAACCATTTAAACAATTCAATATCATCTACTTAAAAAAATTTCCTGTGTTAAATTCTTATTATTTTAGTTATCATTACACAAATATTTTCTTGCCATGAGTCAAACTAAACAGCCAACCAATACCGGCGCACTGGCCACATTAGTAATCGTATTTTTTTTCTGGGGATTTATTGCTGCTTCCAACAGCATCTTTATTCCCTTTTGTAAAACCCATTTCCAGCTCAACCAGTTCGAGTCGCAGCTTATTGGTTCTGCCTTTTATGGGGCTTATTTTATCGGCTCCTTGTTACTATTCATTGCGTCCAATGTATTTGGCTATGATATCTTGAATAAAATCGGATATAAAAAAGGGATTATATACGGGCTGTGGATTTCTGTAGCCGGGGCCTTGCTTATTATTCCCTCTGCTAATGCCAACTCCTTTCCGGCCATACTAGTTTCTTTTTTTGTGGTGGCTTTAGGCTTCTCTTTACAGCAAACCTCCGCACAGCCTTTTGCCATTACGCTGGGCGATCCGTCTACCGGCTCACACCGATTGAATTTGGCAGGAGGTATCAATTCATTAGGTACCACGCTCGGCCCCATTATTGTTAGCTTATTTTTATTTGGAGGCTTAGGTGCCGACGCCAAAGCAGAAGTAACGGTTACGAATATCAACACACTTTATTTAATAGTTGCCGGTGTGTTTGCTGCAGTAGCATTATTCTTCGCTTTTTCAAAACTTCCGGATGGAAAAAATAATGAAGCTTTTGAAAAAGCGAATAAAGCGGCTGCCTCTTTATTTACTATGACATTATTATTAGGGTTGATCATTGTAGTCGGACATTTTACCGATCTACCTAAACTTACGTTATTATTATTTGCATTGATTTCCGTAGTTGGTGTATTATTTTATTCGAATAGTATGGCCAATAAAAATAGTGAAGGATGGGGCGCTATGAAATACCAGCAATTGATTTATGGTATGATAGGCATTTTTGTATATGTGGGTGTTGAGGTAACCATCGATAATAATTTTGGGGCACTTCTAAAAACACCCGGTTATTTAACCGATGCGGGTTTGGATGAAAGCATGATTTCTAAATATGTTTCCTTATACTGGGGAAGTTTAATGATTGGCAGGTGGACGGGAGCCGTGAGTGTATTCAACTTAAAAGGCACTTCAAA
>JAIEQT010000199.1 GCA_019747455.1 Chitinophagaceae bacterium
AATCCGATACCTTTTGCATAAGAAAGTTCGCCACTTACTAAGGTGGTGAAAGTAGCATTTGGTCCGCCGGAATCGGGTTTAAATTGCAACTCCCTCTTAACCTTAATGATATTTGTATAAATAGTGCCCAGAAAATTAGCACTTCCGCCGGTTGATAAAATCGTCATCTTCAAACGTGCCCAACCATATACCATCGTGCTACCATTGCTTATATAGCCAGCTCTTAAACTATCGGTTGTCCAACTGGCGTTAGAAGAGGTAGGAGAAACATTATCTTTTAAATAGGGATATAATATGGTAGGAGTGGGGCCTCCAGCGGGCGTAACAATCGTATCATAAATTGCGATGTATTCAAACTCGGGTGTGCCAATCGTATAATAGGTACCTGATTCCTTGGCATAATAATTCTCCCCTCCAAAAGGGGTAACTTGATACCTATAAAAAGTTTTACCACTATTTATAAATGTAGTAGGTGAAATAGTAGCCCGCAGCGTATCATTTATGGCACCGGAAAAATTACCCATCAAACTATATGTAATGTATCCATTGGCAGTTGTAGGCAAATAGTCGAGTGAACTGCTACCATTATTGGGGCCAAGCGTTGTTATGGTAAATTTGCAGAAACTGTTTCCAAAAGTCAGCACAAAATCTGACGAACCTGGTAGCAAGGGCGTTCCTTTACCCTTAAGCTTAACAGTGGTAGGTCCGGTTGCTAAAGCATAACCCGAATCCAAAAACCACATCCCATTTACGGTATCAGAGAATATTTTATACTTACCGGTAACGGTGAAATTCACATTCGCAATCACATAATTGCTGTCTGTAAGGGTAGTATCTATTACGTACCTGCCTTTCACTATAGAATTTTTGCAATTACCCAAGGAATCGGTTAGTGTTCCTTGTGCGGTACCACTCAAACCGATAGACTCTTCACTCAATTCCTTCGTACAGGATTGAATAAGCATAAGCATACAAAAACCAATAAACACAATATTTACAATACGCTTCATATAGTTTCGCTATCTTCTTCAGACCAGTTTTATACTAACATTGCAGCCTGAGGGTTCAAATTAGCATTTTTTTGTAACTGTTCTATGTTATTTAACGTAGTTATCGCAATTTGACTCAAAGCTTCCTCCGTAAAAAAGGCCTGATGAGCTGTGATTAACACATTTGGGAAACTCATGAGTCGCTGAATGATGTCGTCCTCAATGATCTTAGTCGATAAATCCCTAAAAAACAATTTTTCCTCCTGCTCGTACACATCAATACCCAATGCTGAAATATGAGCATTTTTTAAAGCCATAATAACCGCTTTTGTATCTATCAGACCGCCTCTGCTAGTATTTATTAATACTACACCCGGTTTCATCATGGCAATAGTATCTGAATTAATTACATGATAAGTTTGCTCATTAAGCGGACAATGAAGCGAAATAATGTCGGCTTTCAATACCTCTATTAAAGGTGCATAATGCACCCCAATGGCCTCCATATCTTTGTTTGCAACCAGATCGAAAGCTACTATGTTGCACCCAAATCCGGTTACAATCCTACAAAATGCTTGTCCAATATTACCGGTTCCTACCACCCCAATTGTTTTACCGTGGAGGTTAAACCCCAGCAACCCGTTAAGTGAGAAATTCTGCTCGCGTACCCGATTATAGGCTTTATGTGTTTTTCTGTTTAAGGTAAGTAACATCGCCAAAGTGTGCTCAGCTACGGCCTCAGGGGAATAGGCGGGAACCCGGCAAACCCTTATTCCTGCTGCTTTTGCAGCTTCCAGATCCACATTATTAAAACCGGCACAACGCAAGGCAATAATAGCTATTCCCATTGCTGAGAGCTGCTCTATCGCTTGTTTATTCACTATATCATTTACAAAAACACATATAGCATTTGCGCCGGTTGCCAGAGAAACCGTATTGGCCTGTAAAGATGCCTCTAGAAAAACCAGCTCAAACCCTTGTGTATTGTACTTTTTGAAAAAAAGCTGATCGTAAGGCTGGGCTGAAAAGAATACGATTTTCATGTGATAAATATACCCCTCCTTTTAGGATTGATCCGTACCTTTGCAACTATTTTTTAACCTAGTGTTTACAGGAAAGAATCATGAGTGCGAAATATGCTGAATTTTCGGGATTGAATTTACCCGCTATTGAACAGGAAATATTACAAAAGTGGACTGCTGAACAGGCTTTTGAAAAAAGTATTTCGTTGCGTGAAGGAAAGAAATACTTTGTATTTTATGAAGGCCCCCCGAGTGCCAATGGTATGCCGGGTATACACCACGTCATTTCCCGAACATTAAAAGACATGGTATGCAGATATAAGACCATGCAAGGCTTTCAAGTAAAACGTAAAGGAGGATGGGATACACATGGTTTGCCAATTGAGTTAGGCGTTGAGAAAGAACTAGGTCTTACCAAAGAAGATATTGGGGTAAAAATTACCGTAGAAGAGTATAATGCCAAGTGTAGAGAGGCGGTACTTCGATATAAAAAAGAATGGGATACTATTACCACTAAAATGGGCTATTGGGTAGACCTGAATAAACCCTATATCACATTTGAAAACGAATATATTGAAACACTCTGGTGGATGTTGAGTGAATTGTATAAGAAAGGATATTTATACGAAAGTGTTTCCATACAACCGTATTCTCCGGCTGCAGGAACAGGATTGAGCTCACATGAGTTAAATCAGCCAGGCACGTATAAAGATGTGAAAGATACGAGTGCTGTTGCGATGTTTGAGATTAGTAGAGAGTCATTGGTCAATAGTCAATGGTATAAAAACCTTACTCCCTCTACCTTACACCTTAATGCTTCCACTTTCTTCCTCGCATGGACTACCACACCATGGACGCTTCCTTCCAATTTAGGATTGACCGTTGGACCCAATATTGAATATGTTTTAGTAAAAACATTCAATCCCTATACCCATATACCGGTACATGTTATTTTGGCTAAAGCCCTATTAGGTAAGTATTTTAAGCCGGAAGGAGAAAACGGAGATTTTGATGCATACAATGAAAAAACTAAAATCTTACCCTGGTGTATACTTGCTTCTTTCAAAGGAAGTGAATTAGAGGGTTGTGCATACGAACAACTGCTTCCTTACGAAGCTAATTCTATAGAAGCTATCAAGGCCATTACGCCAACTGCCAAACCATTCCGTGTAATGTTGGGTGATTTTGTAACTACCGAAGATGGTACCGGTATCGTTCATACCGCCCCGGCATTTGGTGCGGATGACTATAAGGTAGGTAAGAAATATGATATTGGTATTCTTACCATGGTAGATAGAGAGGGAAAATTTGTAGATGGATTAGGTGAGTTTAGCGGCCGCTATGTCAAAAATTATAAAGATGATCCTAATTATGTGGATGTTAATGTAGATATCTGTGTAAAACTCAAAAAAGAGAATCGTGCTTTTAAAGTAGAAAAATACGAACATAATTATCCGCATTGCTGGAGAACCGATAAACCTATTTTGTACTATCCATTAGATGCCTGGTTTATTAAAACCACTGCTGTAAAAGACAGAATGGTGGAGCTGAATAAAACCATTAATTGGAAACCAAAATCAACTGGTGAGGGTCGCTTTGGCAATTGGTTGGAAAATATGGTAGATTGGAATTTGAGCAGAAGTCGTTATTGGGGAACCCCTTTACCCGTTTGGCGTACAGAAGATGGCAGTGAAGAAATTTGTATCGGTTCTATTGCCGAATTAAATGAAGGTATTCGCAAAGCGAATGAGGTACTGGGTGGTGATATCAATAGGCATTATTTACACGAGGGCATCCTCGATTTACACAAGCCTTTTGTAGATGATATTGTTTTGGTTAGTGCAACAGGCAAGCCTATGAAACGAGTGCCCGATTTAATTGATGTATGGTTCGATAGTGGTGCCATGCCATATGCCCAATGGCACTATCCGTTTGAA
>JAIEQT010000416.1 GCA_019747455.1 Chitinophagaceae bacterium
AATAACTCTTGCGTTCTCCCTACACTAAAGGCAGGTATAATCAATTTTCCTTTTTTGTCTATACAAGTATGCCTGATCCATTTCTCCATGGTATCTACAATACCATTCACCTCATCATGAAGCTTATTCCCGTAGGTACTTTCTAAAATAATATAATCTGCCTGATCAAAAACGGCCGGGGATCGCAATATAGCATCATTATATCTGCCTACATCACCACTAAATGTTAGCCTGGTTTCCTTACCCTCCTCTTTAATACGAAGATGAACAGCCGCACTTCCTATAATATGCCCGGCATCGGTAAACAGCAATTCAACATCGGGATATATACGCGTCCAATTATCGTAATTGACCGATTTAACAAGTGTTATGGCCAAAGCTGCATCTTCCAGATCATATAGCGGATCATAAGGGGGTAATCCTTGTTTTGCTCTCCTCTTATTAATAAACTTGGTATCATCGCGTTGAATCGTTGCAGAGTCTTCCAATAGAATGGCTGCTAAATCTTTTGTAGCCGGCGTACAATAGATTGATCCTCTAAAACCTTCCTTCACAAGTTTAGGTATAAGTCCGGAATGATCTATATGCGCATGTGAAAGTATTAAGCAGTCAATAGTGGCGGCATCAAAACCTAAATGTTCATTAAGACTTTGGGTATCTTTACCCATACCTTGAAACATACCGCAATCGAGTAAAATTTTTTTTCCGTTTTTTAACTGCAACAGATGTTTGGATCCGGTAACAGTTTGTGCTGCTCCATGAAAACTGATATGCATACTATTTTTATTTCGCTTTAAAACTCCAGGTGAGCATAAACTCCGAAACACGCTCCCCATTTTCATTAGTGCCTACGGAAGTACATACAATGGTTTGCCCTTCTTTGGTTTCAATGGCTTTGTCGATAGCCGCTTCTACAGCCAAACCATCATTACAAGTAAATGAGATCAATCCGGTTGCTTTTTTATAAAACTTGCCTTCAATACCAACCACCAGCATACTCACAGCCGGATTGCGTTTATAGGTTTGTCCAACTGCGAACAACCCCGTACTCATTTCTGCCGCCATAGATTGAACGGCGAAATACATCGACTTAAATGGATTTTGATTGATCCAACCATGTTTAACAGTAACGATAGCAGTTTGGGCATCCATTTGTTTTATACGCAAACCGGCAACCCACGAAGCAGGTAATTTTATCAGTTTAAAAAAAGCAAATTGAATCGGATTTGTTATTGTTTTTTGAAAACTGGTAAAATGAGGATTCATAAAATAATTTTAGAGTAATAGGGCTGCTAATAAATAATCAGCAAATAAAATCAAGATACAACTTAACACCACGGCACTGGTACTGGCTCTTCCAATTTCTAAAGCACCACCCTTCACGTGATATCCATAATACGCCGGAATACTGCTTACTATAAAGGCAAATGTATATGCTTTGTACAATGCAAAGTTTATATTGTACATATTCAGATTCTGTCGTAACCCCACATCAAAAATATCAGTAGGCAAAATGCCGGCAAGATCACCGGCAGTTCTACCACCCCAAATACCTAATACGGCTGAAATAACAATGAGGCAAGGAATTACAACCAAAGCACCCAAAATTTTGGGGAGTACTAAATAGCTTTTAGTATTGATACCCATGATTTCGAGCGCATCAATTTGTTCACTAATACGCATATTACCCAATTCACTGGCAATTTTACTGCCAACAACACCTGCTAGTACAATACTTACTACGGTAGGAGATAATTCCAAGATCATACTATCACGTACAATTTGTGCAATGGTAGACATAGGCACCAGTGGACTTACCAATTGATAGGCAGTTTGCACGGTAGTTACCGCGCCAAGAAACAAAGAAATGATTACAACAATAGGCAAAGCACCTATTCCAATTTCAACGCATTGATGCATGAATTCTTTCCAATACATACGCCAATTCTCAGGCTTGGTAAACATGCCTTTGAGCATTAATAAATAAGCACCAAAATGCGTAAAGAAATTCATAAAATTCAATAACTTAATAAACTAGTAACTAAATATCTTATTTATTCTCTTTCCTTCTCTTCCACCAGGCACTACGCTTTACTACCTCGGCCGTATCCACTTTCGATTTCAACTGCGCATCTACTACAGCTACTAAAGCCATATTAATAATGCTTCTTACGGTACTACCTAACTGAAGAACGTGAACCGGTTTTTTAAGTCCTAATAAAATAGGGCCAATAGCATCAGCACCACCTACTTCTTTTAATAAATTGTACGTAACATTACCCGATGTTAAGTTAGGGAACATAAGTACATTAACATCTTCATTAACCAATTCGCTGAAAGGATAATTATCTCTTAATATTTCTTTATTAAAAGCCAACATACCTTGCATTTCACCATCTACAATTAAAGAGGGATTCCTTTGTTTTAAAATTCTGGTAGCTTCCGCCACCATTCTGGCTTCCGGCGAATCGCTACTACCAAAGTTGCTATAGCTTAGCATGGCTATGCGAGGGGTTAGATTAAAGTTACGTACCTCTTTTGCAACCATCATGGTAATATCTGCCAGTTCTTCGGCAGTTGGGTTGAAGTTAACCGTAGTATCTGCTAAGAAAAGAGGTCCTTTTTTGGTAAGTAACAAATACATCCCCGCAATTTTCTTTACGCCCTCCTCTGTTCCAATAATTTGTAATGCGGGGCGAATGGCTTCTGCATAGTTTTTTGTGAGTCCGGATAACATAGCATCAGCATCTCCTGTTTCTACCATCATACAACCAAAATGATTCCGATCTTTCATGATCTTAATACTTTCATAATGGTTAGATCCTTTACGCTGGCGTTTTTTAAAGAAAAGCTCACCATAAAACTCTCTTCGCTCTTCCATTTCATCACTACGTGGATCTATAATAGGAATATCTGTTAGATCAATATTATTTTTCTCGGCGATACGATTTATTTTATCCGGCTCACCTAACAGAATTGGATACGCGATACCTTCATCATAAATAATGCTGGCAGCTTTTAATATTTTTTGATTATCGGCTTCGGCAAATACAAGGCGTTTAGGATATCTACGTGCTTTATTACCAATAACACGTATAAGTTGGTTATCTAATCCTAATCTTTTATTTAGCTCAACAACATAGGCATCCCAATTGGTAATTTGCTTTTGTGCTACGCCACTTTCTATAGCTGCTTTTGCTACAGCAGGCGCTACTGTTGCTAATAAGCGGGGATCAACAGGTTTTGGAATAATATATTCCGGTCCGAAAACCATGTTGTTTTGATTATAGGCCATATTCACAATATCAGGTACCGGTGTTTTGGCCAACTCAGCCAAAGACCTTACTGCAGCCAGTTTCATGGCTTCATTGATTTGTTTAGCTCGCACATCCAAGGCACCTCTGAATATATAGGGAAATCCTAAAACATTATTTACCTGATTCGGGTAATCGGTACGGCCGGTTGCCATGATGATATCTTTGCGAACTGCAATAGCATCTTCATACGTTATTTCCGGATCGGGATTTGCCATAGCAAAAACAACAGGATTTTTTGCCATTGATTTTATCATCTCTTGTGTAACTACATTGCCAACACTTAATCCTAAAAAAACATCAGCATCTTTCATTGCTTTAGCTAAAGTCCAATCATTTTTCTTTACTGCAAACTTGGAACGAATAGCACCCAAATCGGTTCGTCCTTCATGTAGTACACCATCTTTATCAAACAAAATAAAGTTTTCATATTTGGCGCCCAATGCAACATATAACTGAATACAAGCCATGGCAGCAGCACCGGCACCATTTACCACAAAACGTACCCGCTCGATCTTTTTCTTTTGAAGTTCTAATGCATTGAGTAAAGCAGCGCTACTGATGATAGCGGTACCATGCTGGTCATCATGCATCACCGGTATATTCATTTGCTCTTTAAGCTGTTGCTCAATATAA
>JAIEQT010000220.1 GCA_019747455.1 Chitinophagaceae bacterium
GCTGGCAACTGTATACAGCGGAATACCCATAGCATCGGCTTGTGCTTGTAAAATATTTGTTGGAATCCCATGGCTACGAGAAATTTTTCCCTCTTCGTTTAGTACGTTTAATAATACTTTGGGTACATAACCAAGTTCTTTTGCTTTCATGAGTGCATAGCAACTATCTTTCCCGCCACTCCAACTACAAAGTAAATTTTTATTTTCAGAAATCATTTTTGATGTATTTCATTTTCATAAACTGTATCTATCAATAAGTCATTTCCATCTGCGGCGGCTGTAGCTAATTCGTCGCAACGGTTATTCATGGGATTATCGGCATGCCCTTTTACCCATACAAATTGAATGTTAAATTGCTTTGAAACTTTATAATAAAGCTCCCAAAGGTCTTTGTTTTTTTTACCTCCTTTGAAGTCGGTTTTGATCCAATTATCCAACCATTTTTTCTGCACACTATCAACAATATATTTACTGTCTGTATATATCGTTACAGGAATATTTTTTTTTGTGAGTGATTGCAGGGCAACGATTACGGCCAAAAGCTCCATTCTATTATTTGTTGTTAAGCGATACCCGGCGGCAATTTCTTTTCGTTTATTTCCCCATAATAATACAATACCATAACCACCTGGTCCGGGGTTGCCGCGGGCAGCTCCATCGGTATAAATAAGTAAGGGATGTGCATTCATGAAGCGAATTTACACCTGAAACACACCCGTTGCGAATTTCTCCATATCCGGATTATGATTAGCTGCTGAAATGCCCTCTGAAATTACTTTTCTCGTATCGATAGGATCTATGATATCATCTACCCATAACCTGGCTGCAGCATAGTAGGGCGTGGTCTGTTTATTATATCTATCTTTTATGTTGTCTAATAATTTCTTTTCATCTTCCGCAGAAACTTCTTTGCCTTTTGCTTTCATTGTTGCTACTTGAATCTGTGCTAAGGTTTTCGCTGCCTGATCACCACCCATTACAGCAATTTTTGCCGATGGCCATGCATAAATAAATCTGGGATCATAGGCTTTACCGCACATGGCATAATTGCCGGCGCCATAGCTATTCCCAATAATAATTGTGATTTTAGGAACTACAGAATTAGCAACTGCATTTACCAATTTTGCTCCGTCTTTAATAATACCACTATGCTCACTTCTGCTTCCTACCATAAAGCCCGTTACATCTTGTAAGAATACCAATGGTATCTTTTTTTGGTTACAATTCATGATAAAACGTGCAGCTTTATCGGCACTATCATTATAGATAACACCACCTATTTGCATTTCTCCTTTTTTTGTTTTAGCAATCAATCGCTGATTAGCTACTATACCAACTGCCCAACCATCTATACGTGCATAACCACATAAAATCGTTTTTCCATAGTCTTGTTTAAATTGATTAAACTCACTATTATCAACAATGCGTTCAATAATCGCAAGCATATCATAAGGTTTTAGATTGCCCTTAGGAATAATGCTATAAAGTTCATTGGGATCTTTCAACGGGGCAATAGATAGTACTCTATTGAATCCTGCTTGTGCAACGTTGCCGATATTACTTACAATTTTTTTGATATGATTCAAACAGTCTTGCTCTGTTTTAAATTTATAATCTGCAATACCACTTAATTCTGTATGTGTAATAGCACCTCCTAATGTTTCATTATCTATATTTTCTCCAATGGCGGCTTTTACTAAATAAGCACCTGCTAAAAAAATACTTCCGTTGCCTTCCACCATTAACGTTTCATCACTCATGATGGGTAAATAAGCCCCACCGGCAACACAAGCCCCCATTACAGCTGCAATTTGTGTAATGCCCATAGCGCTCATACGGGCATTGTTTCTGAAAATGCGACCAAAATGCTCTTTATCAGGAAATATTTCATCTTGCATGGGTAAAAAAACACCGGCACTATCTACCAAGTAAATGATGGGTAATTTATTTTCCATGGCTATTTCCTGCATACGCAGGTTTTTCTTTCCTGTAATAGGAAACCAGGCACCCGCTTTTACTGTTTGATCATTCGCAACAATTACGCATTGTTTACCGCTAATATATCCTATACCGGCAACTGTACCCCCAGAAGGACATCCCCCTTCTTCCTCATACATATCATATCCGGCAAAACTGCCTATTTCAATAAAAGGAGTATCTGCATCACATAAAAATGCAATCCGCTCACGTGCTGTAAGTTTATTCCTCTCTCGCTGTTTTTCAATCGATTTTTTGCCGCCGCCCAGCTTTACTTTTTCAAACTGTTGCCGAACGTCACTTACCAACAACTTCATCCAATCTTCCTGACTATTAACTTCTAAATCCATATACGAACAATTGTTAGTTTGCAAAGATATATATTTAGTTATGACCTACGATTTTATCATTATCGGCGCCGGATCTGCGGGCTGCGTATTAGCTAACCGTTTATCGGAGGATGGGCGCAATAAAGTATTATTAATTGAAGCGGGTGGACCTGATTCAAAAATGGAGATCCATATTCCCGGAGCCTATAGTAAACTTAACAGAACTGAAGTAGATTGGCAGTTTTGGACTACCCCACAAGCTGAAATTGATAACCGAAAATTGTATATACCCAGGGGTAAAACACTTGGAGGTTCAAGTTCCACAAATGCTATGGCGTATGTTCGTGGTAATAAAGCCGATTATGATGAATGGGCAGCTTTAGGTAATGCCGGATGGAGTTATGAAGAGGTATTACCTTACTTTAAAAAATCGGAATCTAATGAAGATTTTGGCGCTGATTTTCACGGTCAAGACGGCCCCTTGCATGTTACGTTAGCAGAGCAACCCAGTGAGTTTGCCACAGCCTTTGTTGAAGCCTGTTTTGAGACAGGAATGGAAAAAAATGGTGACTATAATGGAGCAATACAAGAAGGAGCTCATTTATTACAATTCACCATAAAAAATAGCAAAAGACATAGTACGGCCACAGCTTTTTTGAAACCGGCTATGAAAAGAAAAAATCTTACCGTTAAAACAAATACGCTGGTAAAGCGGATATTAGTAGAAAATGGACAAGCCGTAGGAGTTGAGGTATTAACGCCACAAAAAACTTCAGAGCGTATCAATTGCAGTAAGGAAGTAATACTCAGTGCAGGTGCTATTCAATCGCCCCATATCTTAATGTTATCAGGTATTGGCGACCCCACCGAACTAAAAAAGGTTGGTATTGATGTATTGGTGCCACTGTCTGGTGTAGGAAAAAATTTACAGGATCATGTGTGGAGCGGTGTAACAGCCCAAACAAATGTTGCAACGGGCAATAGTTTACTGAAACCATTTAATATGGCTAAAGCAGCTTTGCAACATCTATTGTTAAAGTCTGGTCCGCTCAGTAATAGTCCGCTCGAAGCCAATGCTTTTTATAAATCGGATGAAAAATTGACTCGCCCCGATCTTCAATTTCATTTTGTTCCTCTGGGTATAGCGAGTGATTATTCCACCGATATTTACGATATGAAAACCTATTCAAAGATAGACGGGATAGGTATTCTGGCTATCTTATTACATCCTGAAAGTAGGGGTACTATTTCTTTAAAAACAGCTAATTATAAAGATTCGCCGGTAATTGATCACAAGGTGTTAACTGCTGAAAAAGATAAAGCTATTTTATTAAAAGGGATACATAAAGCATTAGAGATTATGCGAGAACCAGCACTAAAGAGATATAATGATGGACATATTTCCCTGCCTCCTGAACCCATGGATGATGACTCGATCATGATACACATAAAAAAGAGTTTAGAAACATTATATCATCCAGTTGGATCCTGTAAAATGGGAACAGATTCATTAGCTGTTACAGATGCCTCTTTACGCGTAAGAAAAGTGAGAGGACTAAGAGTGGTAGACGCTTCCATAATGCCTACTATTACTTCCGGTAATACCAATGCCCCTACCATTATGATAGCAGAAAAAGCGGCTGATCTGATAAAAGGAACTTATGTTTAAAC
>JAIEQT010000637.1 GCA_019747455.1 Chitinophagaceae bacterium
TGAAGCACCCCTTCCGCCGAGTAAAGCGCCGCCCTCGTTCTGGGCGGCAGATATGGCAACCCCCCACAGGAAATCAGCTCCAAAATCTGTAGCTTTCATACAACGAAGATGCATGGAATAGGTGATTCTTGTATTAAGCAATTGTTATCAAAATAATCCATATTAAAATTTTATTAAACACTTGTTTAATTTAAACGATTGTTTAATTTTGCATGGTGAAAATAACACAACCACATATCGATAAACGTGAGCATTTAATTAACGAAGCCATCGAACTCTTTGCTGAAAAAGGCTTTGAAGGCACATCTATCAGAGATTTAGCTACCCGGGCCGGAGTAAATATCGCTATGGTAAACTATTATTTTGGATCAAAAGAAAAACTATTTGAGGCAATCGTCGCTAAAAAAGCTTCGCACATGAGGGGTGTGCTGGATATAATCTTAGCAAACAAAGCACTTACCGAAATAGAAAAATTAGACGCTATTATAGAAGGCTATGTTACCAGATTTTTTGCCTATCCAACTTTTCACCGTGTACTACAGCAGGAATTACTGGTAAGTAGCAGAGATCATATGCATGAAACCATTATCGAATTGTTTATTCGGAATACTAAAGATGTGGTGGGTATCATTCAAAAAGGAATAAAATCCGGTGTATTTAAAAAAGTGGATCCGGAACTCACTTTTGCTTCCATCATTGGCACTTTGAACCAGGTACTCTCCTCTGCTATGATGTGCAACAAACTAATGAATAAACCAAAAGACTATAACCCTTACGATAACCCCCAATTTAAAAAAAGACTTATTACACATATCCAATGTGTGGTACATGCACTATTATTAAAATAATCATATGGAACAAGCATCAACGCAAGCACAAGAAGCTAAAAAAAGAAATCCGATCATTCGCATTATCATGATCGTTCTCGTACTCGGTATTGGCGGTTATTTTGGATATAAAAAAATAAATTTTGCCGTTACCCATGAAACTACAGACAATGCCCAAATAGAAACGCAAATAACACCCGTTTTACCAAGAGTGGCCGGGTATGTAAAAGAAATAGCTGTTAAGGATTATGATAGCGTTCGAAAAGGAGATTTACTGGTACAGTTAGATGATGCAGAACTACAAGCGCAACTGGTAGAAATGCAAGCAGACTATAAACAGGCTGAAGTTGATATTATCAATGCAAGAGCAGCGCTGAATAATGCTTTGGTTAGCTTAAAAGTAAATAAGGGTAATATTGAACTTACAGATATTCGCCAACAAAAAGCCTTAGCTGATTATACACGTGATAAAAATTTATACGCTTCGGAAGCGATTACAAAAAAGCAACTGGAAGATAGCAAGTATAACTACGAAACCGCTATGAAGCAATCCGGCAATTCGCGCACTGATCTTACGGCAGCTGAAAGCAGGATAGCTGTTCTGGAATCGGCGGTTAAAAAAGCAGAAGCCGTTATGGGTGTTAAAAAGGCACGCATAGAACAACAAGCTTTAAAAATCTCTTACACGCGTATTTATGCTCCGCAAGATGGAAAAATTGGCAAAAAAACCATAAGTGTTGGACAATTCGTACAAGTAGGTACCCCCCTATTCTCTATCGTTAACGATAGTACTTATTGGATCGTTGCCAATTTTAAAGAGAATCAAATAAAATCTTTACAGCCAGGCAAACAGGTATCTATCGAAATTGATGCTTATCCTGATTTGAAACTCACCGGAACAGTAGCCAGCTTAAGTGAAGCAACCGGTGCAAAATTTGCTTTATTGCCTCCGGATAATGCCAGTGGTAATTTTGTAAAAGTTACACAGCGCGTTCCCGTAAAAATTTGGATCAATGAAGTAAATAATATCAAACATTTACTACGTGCCGGGTTAAGTGTATCAATCATTGCCGCTACAAAATAACGAACATGTCTAAGATCAAAGGCTTCGCTAAAGCCATTATCATTATAACAACTGTTTCTGCAGCAATCATGGAATTGATTGATACATCTATTGTGAATGTTGCATTAAGTGATATGAGTGGTAGCCTTGGCGTTAATATTGAAGATATTAGCTGGGTTATTACCTCCTATGCTATTGCCAATGTGATCATCATTCCTTTAACCGGATTCTTAGCAGAATACTTTGGGAGAAAAAATTATTACTTGGTATCGATGATCATTTTTACCCTCGCCTCTTATATGTGCGGACAATCATCGAGCCTGTTAGAAATAGTTATTTGGAGATTTGTACAAGGAATTGGGGGCGGTGCTTTACTATCTACCTCTCAAGCCATTTTGTTTGACGCATTCGACCCTAAAGATAGAGGTAAAGCTGCAGGATTATTTGGCATGGGCCTCATTCTCGGTCCTACTTTGGGCCCAACATTAGGCGGCTATATTATGCAACACTTCAGTTGGCCACTAATTTTCATGATCAACATACCTATTGGCATCCTGGCAACCGTATTATCATTCGTATTTATCGATGAAAAAGAAGGAGAAGGAAAAAATAAAGCCAATATCAAAATTGATTACCTGGGTATTGGTTTATTAACAGTTGGTATTTCTTGTTTGCAATTTGTATTAGAGAGAGGTGAAAGTGAAGACTGGTTTAACAGTGAAGCGATTCGTATTTGCGCAATTGTGGCTTTTGTTTCGTTAGCTACTTTCATTTGGCAAGAATTGCGTGTTAAACAACCTGCTGTAAATATCCGCTTATTGGGAAATAGAAACCTGGCCTTTACCACGGTATTTACTTTTGTTGCCGGTATCGGCCTATTCACCTCTGTGTTTGTATATCCTGTTCTTGCCCAACGGGTATTAGGTTTCACTTCATATGAAACCGGTTTAGCCTTATTAGCACCTACTATGGCAGGTGTTATTGCCATGCCGTTAATGGGTATTTTATTGAGCAAAGGCGTTTCTCCACTTCCCTTCGTAGCAACAGGTTTTGTATTATTTACTATCTACGCTTTTATCAATGCCGGTATTAGTCCGGATATTGGCAGAACCGATCTTTTCTTCCCTTTCATTATTCGGGCACTGGGAATTGCTATGTGTCAACTTCCCTTAGTAAATCAGGCTGTTGCAGGTTTGCATCCGAAAGACTATGCAACAGGTATTGGATTAAATAATATGGTTCGTCAACTTGGTGGCGCATCGGGTATTGCCATTGCCAATAACTATATAGCCCAGCGGTATGCACAACATAGAATCGATTTGGTAAGTAATATGCAAGACGGTGCTGCACAAGCAGGTTTAATGGCTCAAAATATTGCGGCTCGTACCGGAGATGCTGCTGCTGTGGCTAATACAAAGGCATTGGCATTTATGAATCTTACCGTAGATAAACAATCCTATTTCTTGGCTTATCTGGATACATTCAGACTTATAGGGATTTTCTTTATCCTGACTATTCCACTCATTATATTCCTAAGAACAAAAAAGAAAACAGCAGAAGAATTAGCTGCATCCATTAAAGCAGCCAATGAAGCACATTAATGATATGATCATGAAAAAAATTTTTATTCTAACACTGGTATTGATTGCGCAACAATCAATCATGGCACAAGTAAAAACAAACAGCGAATTAAAAGAACTGATCAATCGCTCTTTTAGTTTCTTTCCTAAAATAAAAGAAGCCGATAATGCTGTTTTAACGGCTACAGAAAAAGTAGCCCTCACCAAACTCAATAATAGTGTAACCGTAAATGCAACGGGGTCTTATACTTTCATCGACCCGGTTCCAAGTGTAGTATTTCCGGTGGGAGGTGCAACGCAAAAGATTAATTTCCAACCACAAAATAACGTGAATACGGCATTAACAGGTAGCTATACGGTAGTAGATTTTGGCAGATTGAAAGCAGCCATAGAAAGAGCCAAAGATGATATCCATTTTGCCGCTCATAATGCAATTGCAGCACGTAGCACGCTCGCTGCACAAGTAGCTACTATTTACTACAATATTGTTTTTCTTCAAAAAGCAATTAT
>JAIEQT010000408.1 GCA_019747455.1 Chitinophagaceae bacterium
TTATTGCCAACGGGTGCGATACAAAAAGATGATAGATTCACGAAAGGCCAATCAT
Source organism: Chitinophagaceae bacterium (assembly GCA_019747455.1). GTDB lineage: Bacteria > Bacteroidota > Bacteroidia > Chitinophagales > Chitinophagaceae > Sediminibacterium. The sequence continues at coordinate 56 of JAIEQT010000408.1, forward strand.
TAAAAGGCATTAATCTCGACAACTCCTTTATCTTAAATCCGAAAGAGCCCGCAAATATTATTTTATCAAATAAAACGATGGCGCTCCGAATTCAACCCTCAAGCGCCTATCCGATTTTACAAGTATACACACCGCCTCATCGCAATAGTATCGCTATTGAAAATTTGAGTGGCGCCCCCGATAATTTTAATAACCAAATAGGTTTATTGGTATTACAACCTAATAAAGATTACGCTTTCACAACCTCCTACCAATTATTCCCCTGTAGTTAACCCCTCAAGAGGTAAGCTAAAGGGTTTCTACCGCTATCATACTGATCTCAACATTTACATTTCGAGGAAGTGTTTTTACGGCTACGGTTTCACGAGCCGGTGCAATCAAGCCTTCGAAATAAGTACCATATACTTCATTAACCGCCGCGAAAAGCGACATATCGCTTAGAAAAATACTTGTTTTTACAATATGATCAAATCCAATACCTGCTTCAAGCAAAATGGCTTCCAGGTTTTTCATCACTTGTGTTGTTTCTTCTTGAATAGAGCCCATTTTAAGCTCACCGCTGGCAGGATCAAAAGCTACTTGTCCACTTATGAATATCATACCGTTCGCTTTAATTGCCTGATTATAAGGACCAATAGGGGCAGGAGCCTTATCTGTTTTGATGATTTGTTTAGCCATAGTGATTTTATTGAGGACAGCAAGTTGCTGCATTTTAATGAACTCTCCAACCTAAATTTGCCAAATGCAACAAGTTGTTATTCACTGCTCAAAAGAAGACGAAATTATTTGGCATACATTACTAGCAAATAAAGAGGCGAGTTTATTGTTTGTAAATACATCATCTTTTCCTTTCGATGCGAATTTATATATCGATTGTTTATTTGAAGATGGCGATAATTTTTTTGAGGTGATTACACATAAGCCTGTATTGGTAAACGCGGTAACTATTACCGGGCAAGCGTTACAAGAGAATCAGTGCAGGTTTAATGGATGGCCTGGTTTTTATGAAAAAAATGGAATTGAAATCGCAGGCACTCCAACACAGTTAACATGCATGACAGAAACGCTCGATTTTTTACAAATCCCTTATCGAAAGAGTGCAGATGTACCCGGCATGTTCGCGGCAAGAACGGTTGCTATGATTATTAATGAAGCTTATTTTGGCTGGGAGGAAGGAATAAGTAGTAAAGAAGATATAGATACAGCCATGAAGCTAGGCACCAATTATCCATTCGGACCTTTTGAGTGGGCAAATAAAATTGGCATTCAAAGAGTTCTTACATTGTTACTTGTATTAAGCGAAACAGATGATCGTTATGTACCTGCTAGCACTTTATACCCATAACCCGTAACCCGCAACCCGTAACCCGTAACCCGTAACTAACTAGCCATGCCCCTCCTACTCTGCATCGATACTGCTACCGAATATGCCGGCACTTGTATTAGTAAGGATGGTATTGTTATTGCTAAGAGAGAAAATAAGGATCCTAAAAATCATGGGGCTTTTTTACAACCTGCCATTCAATCTTTATGTATAGAAACAAATATCGCCTTAGCTGATATAGATGCTGTTGCGGTTACTGCCGGACCTGGTAGTTATACCGGTTTAAGGGTAGGCATGGCCTCTGCAAAAGGGATTTGTTATACCTTACAGAAACCACTGATTACAGTAAATACATTGTCCATTATTGCCCACGCTGCGAATAAGGATATAAGCTTGCAAGAAACTAATTATTTGATATACCCTATGATCGATGCCCGACGTATGGAGGTATTCATGAGTGTATATACGCCCGATCTAGCGGAGTTACAGGCTCCCCAAGCCCTTGTATTATCGAGTGATTATCTAGCTACGTTGAATCCATCAACATCCATTCTATTTTGTGGAAATGGAGCCGCAAAGATTCCTATCATACCAACTGATCTTACTTACATCATTCACACAGCACTACATAGCATTGAGGATATGCTACTTTTAAGTGAGCAAGCTTTCCAAAAGAACCATTTCGCCGACCTGGCGTATACGGAGCCCATGTATGCCAAAGCCTTTCATGATACGCGAAAAAAAACTACTACCTAAAAATATTGCTAAAAATTATACTATGTACTATGCATTTTGTTTAACTTTATAACTCGAGATTGATCTAACCCCCCAAACTAATGCTCGTCTCATGAATGCAACCGTACAATTTATCACACTTGAAAATGGTGGTGAACCTGTTAAAGTAGATTTTCTACATACCAAGAAAGCCGCACTGATATTACGTTCTATCAATCATAAGCTCCGCCAGCAGATCATTAAATTGCTAGATGAGCATATAAAAATGACCGTTACCGAGTTATATGTTAAACTTCGCTTGGAACAGTCGGTTGCCTCCCAACATTTAGCCATTTTAAGAAGGGCGGGTATCGTAAGCACTTCTCGAGAAGGCAAATTTATTTACTATGCCGTGAATTATACCCGTTTGAACGAAGTGACCGGTTTTGTGAAATCGCTCGTAGATTAATAAAACGTACCTTTGCAGTATGTTTATTCAGCAACTATACACCGGTTGTTTAAGTGAAGCAGCCTATTACATTGAGAGTGATGGTATTGCTGCCATTGTAGACCCCCTTAGAGACATAGAAGTTTATTTAGACTTGGCAGCGAAACGTAAGTCAACCATCAAGTATATTTTTGAAACACATTTTCATGCCGATTTTGTAAGTGGGCATCTAGACCTCGCTGCAGCTACCGGAGCCACCATAGTTTATGGACCCGGAACAGTAACTAATTTTCCTGTTCATGTATCCGGCAACGAAGAAGTATTTCATATCGGGAAAATAAGTATGCAGGTTTTACATACACCCGGACATACATTAGAGAGTAGCTGTTATTTATTAAAAGATGAGGCTGGTAAAGATTATGCCGTTTTTACGGGAGACACTTTATTTGTGGGTGATGTTGGCAGGCCCGATTTAGCACAGAAAGGGACTGAAATTACGATTGATGATTTAGCAGGAATGATGTACGATAGCTTGCATCGCTATATTTTGCCCTTGGCGGATGATGTGATCGTTTACCCTGCACACGGAGCAGGGAGTAGCTGTGGTAAAAATCTTGGCCCTGAAACCTATAGTACTATTGGGGTTCAGAAGCAAACAAACTATGCCTTACAACCCCAAACTAAGGAGGCATTCATCAAAGTTGTTACCGAAGGTTTAGCCGCCCCACCGCAATATTTTCCTATCAATGCAAAAATCAACAAAGAGGGGTACTCCAGCTTAGACTCTGTTTTAGAGAAAGGATTACAGCCTTTGGATGTGTTAGCTTTCAAACAAAAAATAAAAGCCGGAACCCTGGTACTCGATACCCGTAATGCCGATGTGTTCACAAATGGTTTTATCCCCGGATCCATTTCTATTGGGTTAGAAGGAAGATTTGCAGAATGGGCAGGAAGCTTACTGCCATTTGATGAGCCCATGATTTTGGTAACAGATGAAGGAAAAGAAAGAGAAACTATTGTACGCCTGGCGCGTGTTGGTTTTGATAAAATCGAAGGCTATTTAGCCGGAAGTTATAATGCCTGGCAAACCGCCGGAGAGCCAACTGATATGATCATCAGTGTAGAGGCCGATGAAGTAGCGATGGATATGACCTTTGATGAAAATTTAGTGATTGTGGATGTTAGAAAAGAGACCGAGTACGGAAGCGAACATATAAAGGAGGCGCTTAATATTCCATTAAATGATCTAACAGATCCTGGCAGTATGGCTAACCTGGAAGAGCGCCATAATATTTATGTTCATTGTGCCGGTGGCTATAGAAGTGTTATTGCTGCATCCTTAATAAAAAGACAAGGCATTCACAACATAAGAAATGTAATAGGTGGATGGGGAACCATCAAGGAACTAAAAGATAAATTTAGTTTTGAAAAAGATACAACTGTTTTAAACTAGTGTTCCATT
>JAIEQT010000010.1 GCA_019747455.1 Chitinophagaceae bacterium
TCGATATATTCTTGATCGATAATCTCGGTTTTTTTAACCGTTGTTTTCTTAGTTGCCATGGAACACGAAGATAGACGAGATACGGGATACGAGATTCGGGTTACAGGAAAATCGATAGGAAGAACTGTTTATTTTTTTTCTTATCTCGCAACCCGTATCCCGTATCCCGTAACCCTATACCCTATACCCTACTAAATTAACAGACAAATAATTTTGCAATTTAAAATCTTCCCTTATATTTGCATCAGTTCTTAGAGATACTTATCCAGAAAGGCGGAGGGTTTTGGCCCTGTGAAGCCTTGGCAACCCATACATCTACTCAGTTGTATGAAGGTGCCAATTCCATTCCCGAGAAGTCGGGAGAAGATAAGTCAGAGTAAAGCCATCAAACATATTGAACCTCAGTATAGGCCCATCTGACATATCGGATGGGCTTTTTTGTTTTTCGGATGGGTTGATCTAACTGTTTAACAATTAAAAAAAATTAACATGTCTGTCAACGCCACACAACTCATTCACCAAATTCCGGTAGATCCTCTTACAGGTGCTATTTCGGTGCCCATTTATCAAACATCCACTTTTGTGCAGGAGGCACCGGGTATCAATAAAGGATATGATTATTCAAGAACAAATAATCCTACTCGCGAAACCTTGGAGAATCTGGTTGCTAAACTAGAGAAAGGTAGTACCGGTATTGCTTTTGGGAGTGGGTTAGCCGCTATTGATGCCGTTGTAAAGCTATTGAAAACAGGAGACGAAATTATTGCTGTAGATGATATTTATGGAGGTGCTTACCGACTATTTACCAATGTGTATGAGAAATTTGGAATTAAAGTACAGTATGTAGATTGTAGTAATCCTGAAAATATATTTAACGCAGTTACCACTAATACTAAACTAATTTGGATAGAAACACCTACAAATCCTACCCTTAAAATATCAGATATCAAGGCTATCGCAGCTATTGCAAAAGCCAGTTCCTGTTTACTTTGCGTGGATAATACTTTTGCATCACCCGTTCTCCAACAGCCTCTTTCGTTGGGAGCTGATATTGTAATCCATAGCGCTACCAAATATCTAGGCGGACATAGTGATCTCATTGCCGGTATTGTAGTAACCAAAGAAAAGGAGTTAGGAGCTCAAATTAAATATTATCAAAATGCCTGTGGAGCTGTGCTTGCCCCTTTCGATAGCTGGCTTGTTATCAGAGGAATTGAAACACTTCATCTGCGTGTAAAACAACATTGCCATTCAGCACAGGCTATTGCCGAATTCTTAGAAACCCATCCGGCTGTTGCTAATGTATATTATCCCGGATTACCAGCGCATCCAAACCATCATATTGCCAAATCGCAATCGAGTGGTTTTGGAGGGATCATTTCATTTACCTTAAAAACTGATACAGAAGCAGCTGCCTTAGCACTTGTTAAAGAAACACAACTCTTTAAACTAGCAGAAAGTTTAGGCGGCATCAAAAGTTTAATTTCACATCCCGCAAACATGACCCATAAATCAATACCTGATGAAAAAAGAAGGGCTGCAGGTGTAGCTGATAGCCTGCTACGCTTATCTGTTGGCTTAGAGGAGCCTGAAGACTTAATTGCCGATTTAAAACGAGCGCTCAACCACATCGAACAATTTACAAATCATAACACTTATAAAAATTTAGCTACAATTTAATCATGGAAACACATAAACAGTTAGCGATTGGACTATTTGGCTTTGGAGTAGTTGGTGAAGGTTTATACAAGGTTTTACAACAAACACCTTCCCTAAAAGCAAGCATAAAAAAAGTTTGTATCAAAAATCCGGAGAAAAGAAGGAATGCACCTGATGCCCTATTCACTGTTGATAGAAACGAAATTTTAGAAGACCCTGCCATTAATGTAGTAGTAGAAGTAATAGATGATGCTACGGCAGCTTTTCAAATTGTTAGTACAGCATTATCAAATGGAAAATCTGTGGTGAGTGCCAGCAAAAAAATGTTAGCCGAGCATTTACCAGCACTACTTGAGCTACAAGAAAAAACAGGCCAATCGCTATTATATGAATCAGCCGCCTGTGCCTCTATTCCTGTGATAAGAAATTTAGAAGAATATTACGATAATGACTTATTACATGCTATAAAAGCCATTGTAAACGGTTCTACAAATTTTATTCTTACAAAAATGTTCGAAGACAAGCTGAGTTTTACCGATGCGCTTTTATTAGCACAACAACTCGGTTTTGCAGAGAGTAATCCAACATTAGATGTGGAAGGATATGATGCGGTAAATAAATGGACGATACTCTTAAACCATGCTTATGGCATTGTTTCACATCCCAACCGAATTTTATTTACCGGTATTCAAGCTATCCAAAGTTCTGATGCATCTGTAGCGAAAGAAAAAGGATATGATATTAAACTTATTGCACAAGCAAAAAAACTTAATAATGGAAAAGTAGCTGGTTTTGTTTTACCCCAATTTATCCCGGTAAGCGAACCTTTATCATTTGTAAAAAATGAATATAATGGCGTAGTTATTGAGAGTGGATTTGCAGACAAACAGTTTTTTTACGGAAAGGGGGCAGGTAGTTTCCCAACTGCTTCCGCCGTGTTAAGTGATATTGCAGCTCTTCGATACAATTATAAATACGAGTATAAAAAATTATTTCACCATAAGCCACATGAACTTACTAACGATTATTATTTAAAAGTGTATGTAAGTTTTGATGACTGGAAATATATTCCAAGAGAAGAATTTGAATGGATAGAAGAATGGCATGCACAAGCAGCGCGTAAATATTTAATTGGTGTATTGCATGTTTCGAAATTAACTACACAACAATGGTGGAAAGAACATAATACTTCGCTTATTCTTACGCCTGACCCTATTATTGATGATATTGAAATTATTCAGGTTAAGAAAAAGAGTTTGGAATTGGCGGGGGTTGGATAAAATAAATCTTCAATCTTCAATCTTCAATTTGAATCGTTTTTGTAAGTAGTACGATAGCACAACTGCTATTATAGCCGTTATCATTCCCGCACCCACATCTAAGGGAAAATGTTGTGCGAGATAAACACGGGAATAGCCGGCAGCGAGCGCTAATAAAAAACCAATTATTAACCAGGCACGGTTGCCAATAAGCAATGCTCCAAGTAAGTAAATAGTGAATGCAGTAGTGGTATGTCCGGAGGGGAAACTATCGAAAGAATGTATGTCAACGCCCGGTACTGTGTGAATTTTTGCATGATCTGTAATGGCCGTGAATGGCCGCGGAGTTCCAGCAAAGAATAGATGCTTACAAATATTAACAATAGCGGTTGAAATGATGATGGAAGATAATAATAATATCCAGTTATCTCTTTTATACAATAACACTAAAACCGACACGGGCACCCATATAACACCATCACCTAAATAAGTGGCATATTGAAAAATAAAATCACCTGTTCTGCCTAAATCGGTATTCAATAAAAGAAAACATTCGTTTTTACCAATTATCAGACTACCGAGTATTAAAATAATACCAAGTATTGATGTAAGTATAGCGCTTATATAAAATTTACGATTCAATATTAAAACTACTAATGACCAATGACTATTGACTACTGACTACTTAGTCTTTCCATCTCCACTCCCCTGCTATTTGCAATGGCTCTTTCAATTTATTTTTTAGTAGGAAGTTTTTCGTTTCTTCATCGGTAAAATGTTTGGCTTTGATTTCCTTTGAATCAGCAACACCATATAATAACATAGCAGCATAGCGAACGGTATTTTTCATACCTTGTTCATCTACCAGCTTAAAATCATCACAATCGGCATGATAGCAAGGTCCTGCATTATTAGGTAATCCGCCACCCGTACCACCACCGGTAGGAACCCCATGCAACATAAAAGGTTGATGATCACTATGTAAACCGGCCCCTGCACGGAAAGAATTTTTGAATCCGCTATCAATACTTTGTGCAATAGCGCCAATTGATTGAAATAATTCTTTGCTTTCTTCGGCGGTAGTGCT
>JAIEQT010000158.1 GCA_019747455.1 Chitinophagaceae bacterium
TTTTTCCAAAACTGTATTAAAAAAGCCACCTTTTTGTAATGCCAATACAGCATCTTCAAAAGCATTTTCAATGGTCTGAATATCTTCTTCTGTATGAGCTGCAGTTAAGAAGCATGGGAAATTATCCCAAATATGAATACCTTTCTCGCGCATCAAAACGAAAAGAAGTTCAACATATGGTAATTCTTCTTTAATTTTTATTTTCCACAAAGAAGAAAAACAGGCAATATGATAGGGCGCATTATAAGTAAGTGCAATTGTATTTAATTTATTTACAAGATCAGCGGTAAGTGTATTTATACCTTCCTGTAAGGCAGCACCTTTTTCAATAAAAAAATCTAATGATGCTTTTGCTGCAGCAAGAGCTAATGGATGGCGAACAAAGGTCCCCGCAAAATAAGTTACGCCTGTTTCCGGAACGCTTATGTTACCATATTGCCAATAGCCACCATCTAGCGTATCCATTAAGTATTGCTTTCCGGCCATTACACCAATAGGCATGCCACCACCTACTACTTTTCCATAAGTAACCAAATCGGCTTGTATGCCATATAAACCCTGTATTCCTGCAGGGTGGCATCTAAACCCGGTAATTACTTCATCAAATATTAAAATAATATTTTTTTGAGCCGTAAGGGCGCGCAAAGACTCCAGAAATTTTTTTGGTTGAAAATCCGGGCGTCTACTCTGTACCGGCTCTACTATAACAGCAGCGATCTCTTCGGCAGCCCTTTCTATTTCTCTCAAACTTTCTGTTTCCCCATATTCAAGCAATATCATATTCGATACGGCTTCGTTTGGTATACCCGGCGAAGCCGGGAAGGATTGCCATTTTTTATTACCCCTAACAATTACTTCATCATTAATTCCATGATATGATCCATTAAATGCTACAATTTTCGATTTGCCTGTTACTGTTCGTGCAATTCGCATAACTCCTAACACAGCTTCGGAGCCTGTATTACATAATGCCACACGATCGTTACCAGTTATTTGAGCAATGAGTTTACATACTTCGCCCGCTAAAGGATGTTGTGGACCAATTTCATATCCCGCATTAATCTGCTGTTGTAATGCATGCTGAATGAGTGGATGTTTGTATCCCAATAAATTGGATCCAAATCCATTAAGCACATCTATATATTCATTATCGTCAATATCCCAAATCTTACTACCCGCCGATCTATTCACAACTAAAGGATAAATGATTTCCTTCAATACGGGCTTAAACCCTGTAACAACCCTGGGATCAGCCATATACATCCTATGCTCAGCAGTATAGTTTTTACTAGATTTTGTTTTGGCATTATATCTATAAATAAATGTCTTCAAAAATTGTAATTGAGCAATCGACAAGGCAGCTGCACTTTTTTCAATTCGTGCAATAGCCCCAAAGGGTTTTTGTAAGGCCACTGTATCCTCTTCGTTGAGTATCCGATTCAACTGATCTTGTACAACTTGTGTAGAAACGGTCGAACGCTTATTATTTGCTTTAATATACGCTGCCAACAAACTAATACTATCTAACTCTTCATTTAACTGTCTGAAACTAATTTTAATCTCAAATGTCTTCGTCAACTGAATGGCCAGCTGAGTAAGCACTAATGAGTCGAGACCCATCTCCATAAAATTCACCGGTGCCGAAACAACAGATATATCTTCACCCGAAACATCGATTACAATTTTTTGAATTTGTGCATCAATATCATCTCCAACTGAGTTTCTAGTATCTGCATATATTACCTCGTTAGGCAATGGAGGATCAATCCAAAAATATTTTTTATCAAAGGCATATCCGGGTAAATCATTTATAAATACTGGTTTATCATTGGCATATAATTTGTCGATATCAATAATACCGCTATGCTCCCAGTTATCTATTTCTTTTGAAAATTTTCCTTTATAACCAGATGGTATATGAATATCATCAGCATACTGTTCTAACTGCGATACTAATTCTGCTCTCCTTCTGGCAACTATGGCTATTCGATTTGTAAAAACTAACCTGGATTTATGCAAACTAAATGCAATATCAAGTATATTTTTTTCCGGGTTTTGGAGAATATAAGCAGCCAGTAATTTTGTATACGCTTTTAGGCTCGTGTCTGTTTTCCCGGATAAACAAATCAATACTTCATCGTTTGTTTGGATCCTTATATCTTCTTTTTTCGGATAAGATCCAATAACGGCATGTACATTCGTGCCACCTACTCCAAAAGAACTAATACCTGCATATAAATTTTTATCTTCATCTAAATTTCTATTGGTGGTAATGACTTCAAAGGGTAATTGCTCAAAATCGATTTCCGGATTGGCCTTCGTATAATTAATTGTTGGCACCAGTTGTTTATGGTGCAAGATCAATGCTGCTTTAATAAGCCCCACAACACCTGCTGCTGCAGTAAGATGACCAAGATTAGATTTTATAGATCCAATAGGAATTTTATGGCCGATCGTATCTTGCTGATAAGCTAATGTTAGTCCATTTATTTCAATAGGGTCTCCCAATGGCGTAGCAGTGCCATGAGCTTCTATATATGATAATTCGCTTGCCTTAATACCCGCTTCTTGCATAGCCGCGTAAATAGCACTTGCTTGCCCTTCTGCACTGGGTGCTGTAAAACTGGCTTTATCATAACCATCATTATTCACACCAACCCCTTTTATAATTCCATAAATAGTATCTCCATCTGTTATAGCCTGTTGTAAAGATTTCAATAGCACTACTCCTGCCCCATCACTAAACACTGTACCGGTTGCATCCGCATCAAAAGGTTTACAATGCCCATCTTTACTAAGCATGGCGCCTTCCTGATAAAAATGCCCGCTTTTAACAGGAGCTGTTATAGAAACGCCTCCCGCCAGCGCAGCTTCACAGTAACCATTTCGAATAGCATCCACTGCTTGTGCTACTGCTAATAAGGAAGTTGAACATCCTGCATGCACGCTTACTGCCGGACCTTTTAAGTTTAATGTATAAGCAACACGTGATGCGATATAGTCTTTCTCATTATGTGTCATTACATTGAATGCCCCGGCTATATCTACTTTATCTTTATTTGAGAGTACATTATGTAAATAATAGGTATTATTTCCACATCCTGCATACACACCTATGCTGCCAGAAAAATGTTCGGGAAGATGAGCAGTAGATTCCAGAAGTTCCCAACATAGCTCCAAAAAAACGCGTTGTTGTGGATCCATCAGTGCCGCTAATGCAGGTGGTATACCAAAAAAAGAAGCGTCAAAATAAGCCGCAGCAGCTAATATACCCCTTGCTTTAACATAAGAAGGATCATGTTTACTTTTTGGGGGGATCGATACATCTAGCTCATCCGTTGAAAAAAAAGAAATTGTTTCTTTACCCTCTTTCAGCAATTCCCATAATTCATTTACTGAGTTTGCTCCGGGAAATCTGCCATGCATACCAATGATCGCTATGGGTGTATTACTGGTTGTTTTTTTTCTGAGTACCGGTTCTTTTGTATCCGACTTTTCAATAAAAGCGGCTTGCGCTTCAATAGTAAGATGGGCATAAAACTTACTTATTGGAAAATCTTTCTTAAACGATTTCTTCATCAAACTCACTGCTTTGATAGCGAGTAATGAACTTCCGCCTAATTCAAAAAAATTATCTTTTATTCCTATTCCATGGATATCAAGTACCTCTTCCCAAATTTTTACAATAGATATCTCCGTTTCCGTTTCAGGTGCTTTGAAAATACTATGAATTTCCGGTCTTGTATTATCAGGAGAGGGTAACTGTTTCTTATCAATCTTGCCGCTATTTGTTTTTGGTATCTTATCAACCCAAATAAATAATGCAGGTACCATATAGTCTGGTAATACCTGATATAAAGTATTTTGGATGATATTAATCGGAACCCGATGAGATATTGCCTCCAAATAAGCAATTAATTTTTTTTGTTGATTATGATCTTCCCGAACTGTTACCACTGCTTGCTTGATACCTTCAATTTTACTCAATGCCACTTCTATCTCACCCAGTTCAATTCTATAC
>JAIEQT010000291.1 GCA_019747455.1 Chitinophagaceae bacterium
TTATTACGAGATCAAAATACCATTAAAAGTTACACCACCCGGCTCTTATCCGCGAGGGCAGGAAGATAAAGTGTGGCCTGGCGACAATAATATAGATTTTGATTTAAGACAGTTGATCGATTTGAAATTAAATAGAAACAATTCCGGGGCGGCCATTACTTCTATATTCCGGCAAGTAGTAGGTAATAAAACTTTCTCCATTATGGGTAATCCGAATTTAGGAGAAGTGCGAGGTGTTTTGGTAGCGGTTGAGAATCCACAGCGTACAGGTGCTGTACCGGCTAGTACTGAAGTATGGATCAATGAACTCAGACTTTCGGGGTTAGATGAAAATGGCGGTTGGGCAGCTTTAGGAAGAGTAGATTTGGTTTTAGCCGATCTGGGAACAGTTTCTGTTTCGGCTAATAAATACACGCAAGGCTTTGGTACACTGGAGCAGCGTGTGAATGAACGAGCCAAAGATAATCTTACGCAATTTGATATTGCAGCTAATATTGATGCCGGAAAATTAGCGCCGAAGAAAGCGCGTTTATCTATTCCGGTATATGCTAGTTATAATTTGAATACCCTAACACCGGAATTTGATCCATATGATTTAGATGTTCGGTATAAAGAAAAATTGGCGAGAAGTTCGGGTTCAGCAAGAGATTCTATTCGCAAGGCGGCCATTGATCAAACTACCATAAAAACACTAAACTTTACGAATGTAAGAGTAATACAAGGAAACGGTAAACCCGGTTTATTAAAGCTGAGTAATTTTGACTTTAGTTATGCCTTTTCGCAAACAGCGCATACCAGCCCTGTTATTACGCAAAATAAAATTACGCGACAGAGACTGGGTTTTGGCTACACGTATGTTGGACAAAGTTCTTTTAAAGAACCATTTAAAAAATGGATCAAAGGACGCTCGCCCTGGCTAGCGTTTATACGCGATGCAAATTATAATTTGAAGCCATCATTCTTGAGTTTTAGAGCAGATATCAACCGGCAGTTTGGTGAATTCATCCCTCGTATTGTAAATACATTTAGTAGTAAAGTAGACAGAGTAGATACTACCTATGATAAATATTTTACGTTCGATCGCTTCTATAATATGCGCTGGGATCTTACCCGTTCGTTAAATTTTGATTTTAATGCCACGAATAATGCACGGGTAGATGAGCCTTTCGGAAGAATTGATACCAAAGAAAAGAAAGACTCTGTAAAAAATAATTTCTTAAAAGGCGGAAGGAATACACTTTATCAACAAAAAGCATTATTGAATTATAATATCCCGCTCAATAAATTTCCTTTTGCCGATTGGATCAATGCACGCTATACCTATGGAACCAGCTATAATTGGATAGGGGCCAGTAGACTTGCCATTAACTTGGGTAATACCATTGAAAATTCTCAGGAGAATAATTTTAATGCCCAATTTAATTTTGGGAACTTGTATAGTAAGTTCAAATGGTTACGTGCTATCGATAATATTCCTGCGCCAAAAATTAAAAATGGCCCGAATAAGCAAGTGCCTCCAACCGTTGGGTTAGGTTCCATACTGCCCGCTAAAGAAGAAGTACTCAAAGGATTAACAGGTGGTAAAAGAACAGATGCTTTAAAAAAATGGCGACAGCAACGGAGAGATCTAAGCCTAGCAGAAAAATTGAGTAGGGCAGGAGAGCTACCTGAGTTAAACGGATTTGAAAGAACAGCCGGTAAGTTTATTACCATGTTCCGGAATATTTCCATCAACTATGGTGAGAATTTTAGAAGCCGATTGCCGGGATATATGGATAGCACCCAGTTTATCGGACAGAATTTCAAAAGTATGGCCCCCGGTCTGGATTATGTGTTTGGAAAACAACCAACAGCCGAATGGATCAATAGTAAAATTGCTAAAGGCTTACTTACTAAAGATAGCACTTTCAACTTTTTGTACAGACAAAGCTTCGAGCAGCGATTAAATATCACAGCTCAAATAGAACCCATTAGAGAGTTGATCATTGATTTGAATGTTGATAAAACATTTACGAAAGATTATAGTGCACTAATAAAAGATACAACCGGTACGGGTAATAATTTCGGAATTTTAAATCCCCTTTTTACTGGTGGTTTTAGTGTATCCTATATTTCATTTGGCACCTTATTTGGCCAGCAAAATCCGAATGAATTATCTACGACCTTTCAACAATTTCAAGCTAATCGAATTTTAATATCGAGAAGAGTAGCGGAACAAAACCCTTATTGGCAGGCACTTCCGGCTAATCAGAAATTTACCGCCGATGGTTTTGCAAGGGGTTATGGCAGGTATTCACAAGATGTTTTGATATCTTCTTTTCTGGCCGCGTATACCGGTAAAGATGCAAATGGTGTTGCCCTAATTAAGAATGCTTCACAAACCATCAGTTCCAATCCATTCCGCGGTATTTTACCCAAACCCAATTGGCGACTTACCTATACCGGGTTAAGTAAGATACCTTCTTTAGCTACTAAGTTTACCAATATTACCCTAACGCATGGCTATAATGGTCAATTAAGTATGAATAGCTTTAACAGCGCGTTGCTTTATCAAGATCCATTCCGTTTTAATGCACCCGGATTTATTGATACGGTGAGTGGTAATTTTATTCCTTTCTTCCTCGTACCGAATATTAGTATGGCAGAACGTTTTGAGCCCTTATTGAAAGTAGATATTACTACTGTCAATCAACTTAATTTGAATTTGGAATATCGAAAGAGTCGACAATTAAGTTTGAGTTTGATCGATTATCAATTAAGTGAAAGTAGGAGTACTGAATGGATCATGGGAATTGGCTGGCGAAAACGCGGTTTCAATTTGCCCTTTAAATTACCCGGTGGTAAGGGTAAGAAATTACAGAACGATTTGAATATGAAATTGGATATATCGTTTAGGGATGTAACCATTAGTAATAGCAGGTTAGATCAGAGCAATGCCTATGGTACGGGCGGACAAAAAGAAATCACCATACAGCCTTCTATTGATTATGTGTTGAACAATCGGATCAATATCAAATTCTTTTTTGATCAGCGAAGGGTAATACCATATATCTCTACATCGGCTCCTATTACGAATACCCGAGCGGGTATCAATGTAAGAATTTCATTAGCGCAATAAGCTCAGGGCAAAGCCCTGAAAGTAAGGGAGTCGGGAGTCCGAAAGTCCAATTAAAAACCGGAATCATGTGGCCATATAGGATTGTAAAACGGTTTGCGCGTTTTTTTCATGTTGTTAGTTTTTGGTTGTTAAAGAGAGCATTAACCTACGCATTAAAAACAACAAATGCAATAGGGGATTTAA
Source organism: Chitinophagaceae bacterium (assembly GCA_019747455.1). GTDB lineage: Bacteria > Bacteroidota > Bacteroidia > Chitinophagales > Chitinophagaceae > Sediminibacterium. The sequence goes on from JAIEQT010000291.1 coordinate 3,302, forward strand.
AATAGCTCGTGACTCCAGAAGACCGAGAGGGAATAATTGAAAATTTTGGATGTAAAATTGGGTATAGTATATTTAGGCTGCTGTAATATGCGGCCGTGTAATAGATTATAAAAATCGTAATATTCAAAATTGATGTATACTAAATGGTACATGTAAAAAAAATAATAGAATATATCAATAGAACAGTAAGCCTAACCAATGAGGAGGCAGACATTTTTAGTGCTGCTTTTAGAGAGGTAAAAATTAAGAAAAGACAATTTATTGTTCAGCCAAATTTTGTAGTTAAAAATCGAAATTATGTTGTAGAAGGCGCATTTAGGGCTTACGTTGTGGATGAGAGTGGACAAGACAATACAATTGCTTTTGCGATAGAAGATTGGTGGATTACCGACTATAACAGTTATATTTTACAAAAGCCGGCAACCATGTTTGTTGTTGCGCTAGAGAACAGTATAATATTAGAAATTTCTTATGAGAAAGAACAAATACTAAAACAGCAAAACCATAAGTTTGAAACTTTTTTTAGAATAAGGGCTGAAAGAACTGCAGCATTTATGCAACAGAGGATAATTTCAAATCTTACTCTTTCGGCAGAGGAGCGGTTTGAAAACTTTATGAATAAATATCCTCAAATTGTACAGCGGGTTCCCCAATATGTGTAAGCTCCCCATTTTTAGTACAGTTTAAAAGTAGAATATTTTCTTTTCATTCATTGATTTAGTTCTATCGGGT
>JAIEQT010000141.1 GCA_019747455.1 Chitinophagaceae bacterium
CAATTACCGTATCATTCATAGAAAAACCAATTACCGTTAATACCGCGGCAATAAAATGCTGATCAATTTCTAATGGGAATGGTACTACTTTACGTAGGAAGCTAAATACAATTAGCGTTACGAATACATCGTGTAACAATGCTACAATCGTTCCTAATGAGTATCTCCAATCACGGAAACGAATGAAGATATACAAACAGATCACCAGGATAGCGAAGATGGTTGCTTTCTGTGCGCCGGATTTTAAATCATCAGAGATAGTAGGTAATACCGTTTGAGAACGTTGTTTGTACACGGTTTCAAAGGTATTGAAACTGGTACCTGCCGGTAACTGCTTTGTTACTCCTTTAAATAACAAGCTTTCTACTTCGGTATCAATATTATTACCAGATTCTTTGATCTTATAAGACGTAGTAATATTTACCTGGTTTTTGGTATCAACTGTTTTCACAATTGGTGCTTCTCCAAATACCGTTTTTAATTCATCTCTGATTTCGTCGGTGTTTACTGGTTTATCAAACTTAATAGTATAGCTTCTACCACCCGCAAACTCAACGCCTTCGTCGAATCCATTAAAGAATGAACCAATACCTAATACTAGAATAATAGCAGATAAACCATATGCGTATTTTCTGTATTCGATGAATTTGAAAGCAGCATGTTTGAAAATTCTGCGAGATATACCTGTAAAATATTCAAAATGGCGATTCTTATTGGTATATATATCTGTAATTAAACGAGATACGAGAATACCGCAGAATAAAGAGAGAAGGATACCTATAATTTGCGTAGTGGCGAAACCTAGAACCGGACCTAATCCGAAGTAGGCTAATATAATGGCAGTTAAGAGGGTAGTAACGTGTGCATCCAATACCGGAGATAAGGATCTTCTGTATCCATCATTCACGGCTGTAGCATAATTTTTACCCTTCGATAATTCTTCTTTAATTCTTTCGAAGATGATTACGTTCGTATCTACTGCCATACCAATGGTAAGTACCAAACCCGCAATACCTGGTGCAGTAAGGGTAAAGCCCAAAGCGCTTAATACCCCAATGGTAAAGAGTAGGTTCAAGATCAACGCAATATTCGCAACCCAACCGGCTGTATTAAAGTATAACAGCATTAGTGCAAATATCACAATGAATGAAACCAAGAAAGCCATACCGCCGCCTTTCACAGATTCTTTTCCGAGGGTTGGACCAACCTGTTGGAACTGAACAATTTTAGCAGGGGCCGGTAATTTACCGCTCTCTAAAATTTCAGCTAAATCTTTTGCTTCTTTTAATGAATAGTTACCACTAATCTGTGAATTACCGGTTGTAATAGGGTCATTCACGTTTGGTGCTGAGTAAACGAAATTGTCTAATACAATGGCAATAGGTTTACCCACATTACGGGTTGTCATTTTAGCCCAAATATTGCTACCCACTTTATCCATATTCATACGGATGGCAATTCTTCCACGCTCGTCAAAATCTTGAGCAGCATTAGAAATATGATCACCTTCTAATTCAGCCTGACCATTATCTAAAGTTTTAACGCCGTAAAGCGTAAGGATATCTTTGAATTTAGGGTCGTTCGATTCTGCCTTACCATACATAAATGTTAGGTTAGAAGGGAATAAGTTTTTTACAGATTCCAAAGCGAGATAATCATTCAATGTACCCGTGTCTTTAGACTGTACATAACCTAATGCAGAAGGGAATACAGCTTTTCCATTTTCTCCTTGGTAAGGTTGGTTAAACTGTACAATTCTTAATAATGGATTTTGATTAAACTTATTTTTTGCCGTATCAACTTTTGTCGTTTTATTAGTATCGGTTCCTGAAACACTAGATAGGGTGGCTGTTTTCGTAGTGTCTGTTTTAGTTGTAGTAACCGAAGCAGTTGCTTTAGTTTTAGCTGTATCTGATGCAGTTATTGTTGATTTGGTGCCATTTAAGTAATCTTGAATAGATTTATCAGCAGCAATGATAGCCGATTGTAAATCTTTACTTTCTAAGGTATATACTTCAAAGAATTGAAGGTTAGCGGTAGATTGTAAATAAGCACGAACACGTTCTTTATCACTTACGCCTGCTAGTTCAACGTTGATGATACCTTTTGCAGGATCTGGATTGATATTGGCTGAAGCTACGCCAAAACGATCGATACGATTACGTAGAATACGATAAGTATTATTGAATGCCGCTTGTGATTGATCTCTCAAATAATTGATTACAGCATCATTGCTTGCATCAATTTTTATTTTTCCATTGCTACGTGTTACGAAAAAAGGAGCCAACTGAGCAGATGGATTCGCTTTTTTGAATTCTTCTCCAAACAAAGTGATAAGATCGGCACCACTATTGGCTTTGCGACTTACCGCACTCTCTATAGCATTATTAATAGAAGCATCTTTGGTGAAGTTAGCGAGCGATTTAATGAGTCCATCTAAACCTACTTCCATCGTAACGCTCATACCCCCTTGTAAATCCAATCCAAGCATGAGTTCTTTTTCCTTAGCACCACGGTAAGTGGTTAAACCAAAAGCTAGTTTGGTGTCTTTAGTGCTATCTAATAATCTTTGTAAGCGATCTTTCTTCAGATCGTTTAGTGAATCGTTATAAGCAGCTTGTAATTCTTTATTACCCGGATACTGTTGTTCGGGTGTTGGAAATCTTTTTAACCAAGTACTCGCTTTTTCTTCCATGGCCGATTCATGGTTACGAACGAACCAGGTAAATGAAAGTTGGTACAAACAAATCAATGTAAGTGCAATGGCAAAAAAACGCACTAAACCTTTCAGCTGCATATTAGTAACGGTTTACAAATGGTGAATCCGATTGTTTTTTCGGGGTGGCAAAGATAGGGGAATGACGATAAATCAGTAAGTTTTTAGAATTCTGAGATAATCATATTTAAAAATAAAATATATGTTAATAGATTAATTTTAATGATTTTTTAATATTAAATTACAATATTAAAATTAATACTTATGCGAAAACTATTACCATTCGGTCTAATTACCCTTTTCCTATTCTCTTGCAAAAAAGAAACGGAATATTTAGTAATTCCTGAAAAAAGATTTACAGAGCTAAAGGAAGTAAACAAGGAAGTAATTACTTCACTCTCAGAGATCGTTAAAGTTAGCCCTGAATTCAAATCACTTGTGGAAACTGAGTGCTTAAAACAAGAACACGGTGATTATGAAGTTCGAATGGAAAAATTACTTGAGATCGACAACGTAAAACAAGTTATACCAAGTAATTTCAGAAATCATTTTCGGTTTTTAGTTTCTGAGTTAAAAAGACTAAAGCCAGATGGGATTCCAGTTATTTTTGTGCCTGTCATGGAGAAGAGAGATCCATCTTCTTCTAGAGATTCTATTTCCTTCCCTAATGATAAGAATGGTTTAGTGAAGGTGAATGCAGTTAAAGCTAACAGTTCAACTCCTGATGTGAATAAAGTAATTTTTGTTCCAAGAGAAGACTTTTCAGATAATTCAAATATTGTTAAATCCACAGATGAAAGAGGTGATTGCCAACCTCCTTATTATTATCCCGGCTACGTAACGGATAATGAAGGTTATTTAGAATATATTGATTGTATAAATGAAGCATATGCGTTCAATTATGATGTATGGATAATTGGCTTTGAAGAAAATATAGAGGGAGACAACAATTATGCGAATATTGAAGGATATTCGACTGTTAACTCATATCAAGAGAATCTTTTCAGAAGCAATACTTTTTCAAGAAATGGCTCTCCAGAATACGGCGCGCTGTTTCAAGTACCTGATCTACCTCAATTAGAATCATGGATTTGGGGTAAGGTTGAATTAAAATACACTGTACATGATGCGAATGGAAATCTAATTTAAGAAAGAGCCTTTGGGAAAATTAAAAGAAAATATTTAAGGAACGGCGATTGGCTTTATTTATATGATCAAATTGTTAATAGTTGGACACTATCTTCGTATGGTGATAAAATGTATGAGCGCTGGGTTGAAGAAGATGGTGGAAATAGTACTTTGACTATAAATTATTAT
>JAIEQT010000262.1 GCA_019747455.1 Chitinophagaceae bacterium
GGTAAGTCCTTATTGCATGATTATATTTCGGTAGAAGAATTAAGGGCATGTACCACTTGTAATGCCTGCGTAGAGGAATGTCCAGTTAGTATTTCTCCCCTCGATATCATCGTAGAACTTCGTCGATCTTTGATTATGGAAGAAAGTAATGCGCCACAAGAATGGAACGGTACTTTCAGTAATATCGAGAATAATTTTGCCCCTTGGAAGTTTTCGCCGGATGATCGGGATGCGTGGGTGACAGACAATGGACGATAGACGATAGCGGGGAGTAGTGGATAATAAATTATACGCTTTTTCATATGCAACTAGCAGCTGTACAACCTTGGGGAAATGGGAAGAAATTTTTCTTTCGTTTCTTTTTTCTTGCTTGCACTTTATTCATTACACCCTTTACTTTTTTACAAGGCGCTCCCGGTATCAGCAGTTTATTGGGTTATTATTTCGATGCTTATGATGCGATTTGTTTGCAATTCAATACATGGATCTTTCATATAGCACCTAACACAAAAGTACCAAATGGGAATGGCGATTATCCTGAGCAATGGATGGCATTATATACATCTTTATTGCTGGCACTGATAGGTAGTATCATTTGGAGTATCATCGATAATAAAAGAAAAGACTATAACAAATTAAATTACTGGCTATTTGTAGCTGTAAGGTATTTCGTAATATCTAATGGTTTTAGTTATGGGATCTTTAAGTTGTTTGCGGTACAAATGCCTTTTCCTAGTATTAGTCAATTAGCTACTCCGTTAGGAGATTTTTTGCCCATGCGTTTATCTTGGATGTTTATTGGCTATTCGCATAGTTACCAAGTATTTTCGGGACTTATTGAAGTGATTGCTGCGCTATTACTGCTATTTAGACCAACAGCCACACTTGGTATACTGGTTTCATTAGGTGTGTTTGGTAATGTTATGATGTTGAATTTGAGTTATGACATTCCCGTGAAAATAAATGCCATTACAATTGTAATATTATGTGTATGGATGTTAGCTGAAGAATTACCCAGGCTAATTCAATTTTTCTTCTACAATCGTGCTTTACCTAGTATCATGTTGGTTTTCCCTTTTACTACAAAAAAGGGAAGGATTATTGCCAGATCCATAAAGTGGATTATGGTAGCATCTTGGATAATAGTTACCACTATGCTATCCTTACAAACACTTGATACAAAGAAAAAAGATTTGGTTTCAACGCCTATTATTCCAACCGGGTATTATGATGTTTTAGTGCATGCCAGAGGTACAGATACGCTTGGCATGGCTTCAGGTGATTCATTATATTGGCAAAACATGGTAATAGACAATCGTTCAGCAGGAAGTATAAAAACCAGCGATAGCAGATTTAGGCAACGCTATGGCAGAGCCTATTTCAATTATACTATCGATACCATACACCAACATATATCGCTATTAAAGAGTGCATCCGATTCAATTTCTATTGCGAAATTCCATTTTCAGATAAAAGATACGAACACCATAACACTTACAAGTACAGATAGTAATAACGCTATCTATCTATTACTACGAAGAAGACAAAAACAGTTTCCTTTGGCTGAAAAACAGTTTCATTGGATCAGTGAAACGAATAGGTAAGTGGAAGGTATGGGTGGTTGGTATAATCTTTTCTAGATAAAAGGTTTAGAGATCATTCTCCATAACTGGATACATGCGGTGATGATAAAAATAATTCCCATGATTTTATTCAGTGTTTTGTTGCTGGCGTTCAATTTAGCCACCAACCAATTACCCCCATGAATATATAAGGCCAAACCCGCAATGGTACCTATACCCGCTCCTCCTGTAAAAGTGTTATACGCCAGGGTTTCAATGGGTAGCGCTTTTGTTTGAATTAAGGTTGACGTCCATAAAAACCAAAAAGGAATTTGCACCGGGTTTAAGGCACTCATGGTTAAGCCCAATAAAAACCGGTTTAACTTATTATTTAATAGTACCGGTTTTTTTTCAACAACTTGTTTCCTTGCGGCCATAAAAGAAACTACACCTAATACTAAAAAAAGGACTACGGTTAACCACCCTAGAGCTAAAAACCATAGTCGATGTTGTATTACCCAATCCATTCCGGTTAGCGCAAAGCGTAAATAAATCATTTCTACAATAGCAACCCCTAAGGCAAACTGCCAGGCTTTTTTAAAGCCCTCTTGTAAGCCTATTTGCGTACTAGTGAAACTCATATTACCTAGCGGCAATTGACCTAAGAAACTAACGATAAAACCCAGCCAAAGAATAATCACTATTTGCATATCTGCAAAATAGGGTAATTCCTCTTTGGTTTTCTACGTATTTTTGAGCAAATCTTCTGTATGAAAGTGAATACGATGGCTGATATGATGATAAATGGTGAAACTCCCGATATTTTATTTTGGGTAGGTTGTGCCGGTAGCTTCGATCAGCGGGCTCAAAAAATTACAAAAGCTTTTGCTACTATTTTGGATAAAGTGGGTTATAAATTTGCCATACTCGGTAAAGAAGAGGCTTGTACCGGCGATCCTGCACGCAGAGCCGGTAATGAATTTTTATTCCAAATGATGGCTTACCAAAATATTCAAGTACTTAATGGCTACGGCATCAAGAAAATTGTGACTACTTGTCCGCATTGCTTCAATACACTAAAAAACGAGTATCCGGAATTAGGCGGTAACTACGAGGTTATTCATCACACAACATTGCTTCAACAACTCATTGATGATGGTAAAATAAAAATGAAAGAGGGTGGTAGCTTCAAGGGAAAGAAAATATCATATCATGATAGTTGTTACTTAGGTAGGGCAAACAATATTTACGAAGCTCCCCGAAAAGTATTGGAAGTATTAGACGCAGAATTAGTAGAGATGAAACGTTGCCGCAAGAATGGTTTATGCTGCGGTGCGGGTGGTGCACAAATGTTTAAAGAGGATGAGCCAGGCGATAAGCGTATCAATATTGAGAGAACTGATGAAGCATTAGCTACAGGCGCGGGTATCATTGCAGCAGCTTGTCCCTTTTGTAATACCATGATGAGTGATGGTGTTAAAAATCGCGAGAAAGAAAATGAAGTAACTGTTTTAGATATTGCTGAGATGATCGCAGAAAGTATGGTATAATATGATAGACTTACACACTATAATCCCAACTGATTTTAATGATAACTCGCGGGTATGGATTTACCAGAGCAGTAAAATATTTACACTCCAAGAAGCTTTTGCTATTGAAGATATGCCTACCCAATTTATAACAAATTGGAAAAGCCATGGTACCCCGGTAAAAGGTTATGCTAATTTATTGTTCGGGCAATTTATAATACTTCTTGCTGATGAAACGGCTACGGGTATAAGTGGCTGCAGCACTGATAGCTCCGTTCATTTGATGAAAGAAATAGAGCAACGTTTTAAAGTTGATTTATTCAACAGACAGCATTTAGCCTTTTATATAAAGGAGAAAGTACAAATTATTCCGATGGCACAACTTTCTTATGCGCTTCAAAATGGTTTTATTGATGCAGAAACGTTATATTTCAATAACGTAATAGCCGATAAAAAATCCTTACTCAATAACTGGATTACGCCTGTAAAAAACACCTGGTTAGCTAGTAAATTAAACATTACTGTTTAGTAAGCTTATGTAACGCTTCTTGCTTTTGTTTTTCGGTTAATGTGCTTTTTTGTACCAGTCTATTTAACTGGTAACTAATCGTTAACCTATAATTACGGGTAATTGTATTACTAACCGATTCAATATAAAAACGCTGTCCCTGCGTAACTGTAACGTATTGCTGAGCCATAAAGGGATCGATGATATTAAAACCAATAATCAGTCGGCGATCAAAAAATTTTCTTTGCACGCCAAAATTACTACTCACATTACTCCTGCTCCTACCCTGTGGATCTGCAAAATTATTAAACCGGGCACTACCTTCAATATTCCAAAGTGGCGTAGGCGTAAATGTATAATTTAAGCTCGTATAAAAAGTACTGCCGTTTCTATACAGGTATAAAATTTTCTCTCGCTCGCTATATTCATTATAGGTAAATCCGGCACTGGCATTCATTATGAACTTTTT
>JAIEQT010000260.1 GCA_019747455.1 Chitinophagaceae bacterium
CACAAAAAAATTATTGTTTGTGAGAACTGTGGTCGCATTTTGGTAGATGCCGATTTGAATGATAGTGTAGAAGCCAAGTAAACCGGTATAAATATTTCATAGAAAGGGCAACAATTCGTTGCCCTTTCTTATTTTCGATACTGCATGAAAAAGACGCAAGTTTTAATTCTGGGGATGTTGATTGCCATTTCATCTCAAGCACAAAAAAAGTTTGATTTTAACCCCGAGTGTGTACAAGCTTATCAGGAAGTTTCTAAACTCAAAATAAAACCCGGTAAAATACTCGTAGAAAAATTACTGCAACAACAGCCTAATAACTTAGTACCGGTATTAATAAAGGACTATATCGATTTCTATACCTTATTTCTCAATGAGGATCCGGCTTATTATGAGGAGCATTTTCCTGATTTTCAGGATCGATTAGAACAGGTACAATCCGGCCCCAAAGACTCTCCTTTTTATTTGTACAGCCAGGCATTGATAAGAATCCATAGAGCCGGCGTTTCGATAAAATTTGGGCATTTATGGGATGCCGGTTGGGACTTTAGAAAAGCCTACATGCTGCTGAAAGAAAATAAAAAAACATTTCCGCAATTTGCACCGAACGATTTACTTTTTGGCGCTGTAAATGCAGTAGTAGGAACCGTACCCAAAGGATATAGATGGCTTACCAATTTATTAGGTATCCACGGTTCCTTATCGGAAGGCATGCGTATGGTGCGACAATTTGCTTACAGCAATGATCCTTGGGCAAAAATGTTTTTTACTGATGCCGCATTTATCTATCCTTATTTACTCTTTCATATCGAAAATAAAAAAGAGGAAGCCCTTCAATTTATTAGTCAGCGTAAACTCGATTTAGTAAATAATCACTTACTGGCCTTTATGGCATCTAATTTATACTTGAATAATAAAAATGTAGAAGAAACGAAAACGATTATTACATCCAGAAATAAATCAGAAGATTACCTAGCTGTATCCATTTGGGATTTTGAAATGGGTTATATCAAATTATATCATTTAGAAACAAGCGAAGCGCTTGGTTTTTTTGAACAGTTTACCAGTCAATTCAAAGGTAAGTTCTACGTAAAAGATGTATATCAAAAAATAAGCTGGTGTTACTATCTACAGAATAATTTTTCAGCAGCAGAAAATGCCAGAAAGCTGGCTATTAAAAAAGGCAGCACCGATTCAGACGCAGATAAAAAAGCTTTAAAAGATGCCAAAGCCATGTACTGGCCTAATCCATTACTTTTAAAAGCCAGGCTTTTAAATGATGGCGGTTATCATACCGATGCCTATAAATTGCTATCAGGGAAAACTGATGATGATTTTCCTAAGGAAGAAGAAAAATTAGAATTTGCCTATCGTGTTGCAAGAATTTTAGATGATCTCAATAAACCCGATGATGCTATCCGAAATTATTTAATTGCCATAAGAATCGGAGAAAACAGAAGAGAGTATTACGCAGCCAGAGCTGCCCTGCAAATTGGTTTAATTTACGAAAACCGCAATCAAAAAAAGTTGGCGATCGCTTATTATCAGAAATGCATAAATATGGAAGATCACGAGTATAAAAACTCACTTGATCAGCGTGCTAAAGCCGGAATAGAAAGATGCAAAGGAGAATAATCGTATAAAGTTTATAAGATAATAAGGGTATAAAGGGAAGATGCATTAATTTGCCATGTAGCCCGTTTTATATAACCATGATTCAAAAACTATTAATTCAGAATTACGCCATTATAGATGCTATTGAAATTGATTTCAATACCGGGTTAAATATTATTACCGGAGAAACAGGTGCCGGAAAAAGTATCTTGATGGGGGCCTTAGGATTAATATTAGGCGGCCGGGCAGATACCAGTGTTTTACTTAACAAAGAAAAAAAATCAATCATTGAAGGGTTCTTCCTCGTGCATGAAAAACCTTTGGTTATTACTTTCTTACAAAAAGAGGGCTTTGATTTTGAAGGAAGTTTAATACTTAGAAGAGAGATCGCCGCTACAGGAAAATCAAGGGCGTTTATTAATGACTCACCTTGCACGCTACAACAATTAAAGCAATTAGCCTCTCTACTTGTTGATTTACACCAACAATTTGATACGTTAGATATTGCAGAATCAGATTTTCAGCGTTCGGTTATTGATATACTGGCAGGCAATCAAGCTTACTATATTCCTTTCCAAGAAAAGTATCTGCAATGGAAACAGCTTTTAGCGAATATCAAAAAAATAGAAACGGAAAAAGCAAATTTTACCAAAGAAGCAGATTATCATCAGTTTTTATTGGACGAATTACTACAGCTCAACTTAAAAGAAAATGAATTAGAAGAATTAGACGCCGAATGGCAACTATTAAGTAATGCCAGTACCATAAAAATGGGATTGACCAATACATATGAAGCCCTTGATAATTCGGAGCAACCCCTCACTACAACCATAAAAAATATACAAACCGGCTTAGCTAATATTGCTAAAATGTATCCTGCCATTGAATTACAAGTTGATCGTTTAAAAACGCTCTATATCGAACTGAAAGATATTGCGCAAGAATTATCGCATCTGGCAGATGCGGTAAATGATAATGAAGCTCGTGCTGTTGAAATAAATGAGAGAATTACGGCAGGTGATAAATTACTCAGAAAACATGGATTTACACAAACCAAAGAATTATTAGCCCTTCAAGCCGATTTGCAGCATAAATTAGATGCCGTATTTCATGTTGATGAGCAATATCAATTGCAGCTAGGGACTGCAAAAAAATTTGAACAAGAATTACAAGAAATAGCTGCCTTAATAAAAGGCAATAGATTACAACAAGCTCCTATTTTTGAGAAAGCTGTAAATAACCTACTCAAACAAGTAGGTATGCCAAATGCACAAATCAAAGTTGTATTTGAGCCCACACAGCTAACTATACATGGAACAGAAGAAACGGTATTTCTATTCGATGCGAATAAACAGGGGCGCTTTGAGCCATTAGGAAAAGTAGCCAGTGGCGGAGAATTAAGTAGGCTCATGTTATGTATCAAATCTCTAGTGGCAGCAACCATCGATTTACCTACTATGATTTTTGATGAAATAGATACCGGCATTTCCGGAGAAGCCGCCAAACAAGTAGGCATCATTATGCAAACCATGGCTGCAACCAGACAAATCATTTGTATTACCCATCAACCTCAAATTGCCGGCAAAGCATCTGCTCATTTTTATGTTTACAAAGAAGCTATCAAAGACAGCATCAAAACAAAAATTAAGCTGCTTACCGAATCGGAAAGAATAGAAGCGATAGCCAAAATGCTGGGAGGAGAGCAACCTACCGCCGCGGCATTAGAAAATGCGCGTGAAATGATGAATTGATATATCTTTAGACCGTAGACCGGAGACGGTAGACCGAAGAAAAAACCATATTATGGCATATAATTTATTAAAAGGAAAAAGAGGGATTATTACTGGAGCTTTAGATGCTAATTCTATTGCCTGGAAAGTAGCAGAAAAAGCACATGAGGAAGGTGCGCGTTTTGTACTTACCAATGCGCCTATCGCTATGCGTATGGGTGAAATTAATAAACTAGCCGAACAAACTAATTCCAAAATTATTCCTGCCGATGCTACGAGCGTAGAAGAGTTAACCACACTGTTTACGCAATCACAAGAAGTACTTGGTGGTAAAATAGATTTCGTATTACACTCTATTGGTATGAGTGTAAATATTCGTAAGAAGATCCCCTATACCGAATCTAATTACGATTATTTTATGAAGGGAATAGATGTATCTGCTATGTCGTTTCATAAAATGTTATCTGTAGCGCGCAAGCTGGATGCTATTAATGAATGGGGAAGTGTGGTAGCGCTTACTTATATGGCGGCACAACGCACTTTTCCTTTTTATACCGATATGGCAGATATCAAAGCGATGTTAGAATCTATTGCCCGTAGTTTCGGATACCATTATGGGGTTGAAAAAAAAGTAAGGATCAATACGGTTTCTCAATCTGCAACAAAAACTACAGCAGGTACCGGTATCAAAGGATTCAATGATTTTTACGATTACTCAAATGCTATTGCAC
>JAIEQT010000336.1 GCA_019747455.1 Chitinophagaceae bacterium
TCGCCAGTAGATCAGCGGTTTCAAAATTCTTTTTTTGAGCCATCGAAGCAGTAGTGCCAAGAAAAGCAAGGATTACAAATAATTTATTCATACTACAAATTTGGAGCATGAATATACCAATTAAGCCTTCATAAAAAGCAGCAAAATCAACAATTATATGAGTGGTTAGCCTAAAGCCTGGCTATTTAAAAAGCTTCATTCAACTTTATATAGTACGCACTACCGCCGGTAGAGTTTCGGGCATAATCAACCCGCAGAAACATTCGGTTCTTTTTATTTACTAAAAACCGCAGACCGCCCCCTCCTGCAGCGCGAATATTGCTGATATCATATTTGCCAACGGATTCACCCACCAAGCCTGTGGCGCCAAAAACGGCACCATAAACCCATTTCCAAATTTTACCTCTTACCTCAATTTGAGAGGCTGAATAGGCATTATCTCTAAATCGTCCAACAAAAAAGCCTCTCATCAAATTGGCGCTACCCAATCGGGGTGTTTCTCTTAATGGGATATCCCCTATACTTTCTCTGGTAAAAAATTGAATAGCTAAAGTTGAATTAGTATGTAAAGGAATATACTTACGCATATCGAGCAACCATTCATTGTATACATAATTACCGCCTAATAACTTATCATAATGCTGGAAATAAAACTCAAAATAAGAACCCTTTGTGGCACTAAAAGGATAATTTCTTCCTTCATATAGAATAGCCGGACCAATTCCAAAAACCTGACTGCCATTAATACCTGTAACACCCAACTGGTTTGCGTCTAATGGCCGGGAATAAGTTACATCGAAAGTATTACTATAATTAACTACAGCACCTATATACCATTGATTAGCAATTAATCGATAATTTCTACTTTCTAGGTAAGTACGCGTATAAAACTGGCTATAATAATTATCATTATCAAGGGTGCTATTACCTAAACCCCAAAATCGCTCATTAAAATTGGTATATCCTGCAGATCCTCTAAATACAAATTTTTCATTCTTAGTAAATGCCTGCCAACTAGCACCAATTTCGAATTGACTTTTTGTACTGTACGACATTTGTCCGATAACAAAAGAACCTCGCGATTCTTTTTTTTCTCCCTTGGCATTAAAAAAGTGTACGAGTTCACCACCGAATTTTACACCTGTTTCCGGCGTTGAAGAAATAGTGGGGACCGGAATTATTTTGAAGTTTATTAACGCTATAGAATCAGGATTAGTAAGATTCTTGAAAGTTTTTCGGGGAGCAGGCCTGCTGCTATCTTGAGCTTGGGCTTGCAAACAAAATAGCGCTAGTGTAAAAACAAATAATTTTTTATATAACAACATTGATCATTTTTCCTTTTACAAAAATAAATTTCTTGAGCTCCTTACCTTCTACCCATTTTTGTACTACTTCGTTTTGTAATACGATGGTTTGCGCTTCTTCCGCATCAACATCTAAACCCATACTAATATTTGTTCTCACTTTACCATTGATACTAACCGGATATTCTTTGCTGCTTTCGGCAACATAGCTAGCATTGAATACAGGAAAAGAAGCGTCCAAAATAGAACCTGTGTTACCTAAAAGGCTCCACAGCTCTTCACTGATATGTGGTGCATAAGGGGTGAGCATGATCAAGACCTGTTCAAGTACTTCTTTTTTATGGCATTTTAAATCACTCAATTCGTTCACACAAATCATAAATGTACTAACCGCTGTATTAAAGCTATAGCGTTCGGTATCTTCTTCGATCTTTTTGATTGTTTTGTGTAGCACTTTTAACTCTGCTGCCGTAGCTTTTTCATCTACCCACAGTTTCCCTTTTACTTCATCATAAAATAATCGCCATAATTTTTTCAAGAACCTATGAACCCCTTCAATACCCTTGGTATCCCAAGGTTTACTTTGCTCTACCGGTCCGAGAAACATTTCATACATACGGAAAGTATCGGCGCCGTATTTCTCCACCAACATGTCTGGGTTAACCGTGTTGAATTTAGACTTACTCATTTTCTCTACTTCCGCACCGCAGATGTATTTACCGTCTTCTAAAATAAATACAGCATTGGCATAATTACCCTTACCCCACTTTTTAAAAGCTTCAATATCTAATTCATATCCATCAACAATATTTACGTCAACATGCAATGCCACTAACCTATTTTCTCCCTGATTAGGGGTATCTATAGATTTTTTCCATATACCATCATAACGATTGTTAAGAAGGTCTTCTAAAGTTTCTCTCGATAAAAATCCGTGCTTTAAATATTCTAGATAATAATTGTATGATAAAAAAATCGGGTATTCATATTCGAGGCCGGTATGAGGACTAATATTTATTAATCTGTATACAAACCGCGAACTTCCTTGTATCATTCCCTGATTTAAGAGTTTCTTAAACGGCTCATCGAAACCGATATACCCTAAATCGTACAAGGCTTTGGTCCACATACGGCTATATAATAAGTGTCCAACCGCATGTTCTGTTCCCCCTATATATAAATCTACCTGATTCCAATAATCACTAACTTGTCTGTCACAAAATGCTGCATCATTAGCAGGGTCCATGTATCGTAAGAAATACCAACTACTGCCTGCATAACCGGGCATGGTATTGGTTTCTAGCTCTTTCTCTACCCAAGATGGGATATTTGCCAAAGGCCCTTCTCCTTCGGGGCCGGGGCTATAACTATCTACCTCCGGCAATAATAATGGTAACTCATTTTCTTGTAAAGGAATGGCTACCCCATCTTTCCATTGAATAGGAAAAGGCTCGCCCCAATAACGCTGACGGCTAAATGCGGCATCGCGCATTTTATAGTTCACTTTTCTTTTACCAATACCTTTTTCTACTAATTTATCAATAACAATATTAATAGCATCTCGCATAACAACGCCGTCCAAAAAATCGCTATTAGACAATACAGCATCTTTTGTAGGGTTAGCTTCTTCTCCGTTATATTGATTACCAATGATATTTGTGATAGAAATATTAAAATGCTTGGCAAATTTAAAATCTCGCTCATCGCCACAAGGCACCGCCATAATAGCTCCGGTACCATAGCCTGCTAGTACGTATTCTGAAATCCAGATCGGTATTTTTTTCCCATTAAAAGGATTGATAGCGTAAGCACCTGTAAAGCAACCTGTAATTTTTTTCTCAGCCTGTCTTTCTCTATCACTCCTACTTTTTACATAAGTAATATATTCATCAACAGTTTCTTGCTGTTCCGGTGTAGTGATAGTTGAAATCAGTTCATGCTCCGGTGCCACCACCATAAAATCTACTCCAAAAATCGTATCGGGGCGTGTGGTATATACAGTTAATTTAGAATCTGGAATATTCAACTTGGAATCTGTTTCACTAATTGAAGATTGAAGATTGAAGATTTCAAATGTAATTTCTGCCCCATAGCTCTTCCCTATCCAATTCAACTGCATTTCTTTCATGGCATCGCTGAAATCGATGGTTTCGAGTCCGCTTATTAATCTATCTGCATACTCCGTAATGCGCAAATACCACTGGCGTAATTTCTTCTTAACGACCGGATGTCCGCCACGTTCACTTACCCCGTTTACAACTTCATCATTTGCCAAAACAGTTCCCAAAGCTTCGCACCAATTCACTTCGCCATAGCCACAGAAGGCGAGGCGATAATGCATTAAGATATGCTGTTGTTCTTTGGATGAATAGGCTTTCCAGGCTGCGGCTGTAAATTGAATAGCCGGATCACCAGGGCATTCATGATTGATATTACCTTCTTTTTCAAATAGGGCGATTAGTTCAGTAATTTTTTCTGCTTGCTGTGTTTGTCTATTAAACCAGGATTGAAATAACTGTAAGAAAATCCATTGGGTCCATTTGTAATAACCAGGTTCGCAAGTACGGACCTCTCGTTCCCAGTCGTAAGAAAAGCCGATATTATCAAGCTGGCTTCTAAAATTATTGATATTCTGTACGGTACTTACAGCAGGGTGAACGCCATGCTCAATAGCATACTGTTCGGCGGGCAGACCGAAAGCATCATACCCCATGGGGTGTAATACATTAAAGCCTTTTAATTTTTTATATCGGCTATAAATATCCGAAGCAATATAACCCAAA
>JAIEQT010000624.1 GCA_019747455.1 Chitinophagaceae bacterium
AGATAAAGCCGACGTACCTGTTCGTCTTCGGCTAGCTCTTCAGCTGTTCCGTGTTTGAATATTTTTCCCTCAATGAGTAAGTAAGCCCTGTCGCAAATAGAGAGGGTTTCGTTTACATTATGATCGGTTATAAGGATGCCGATATTTTTGTATTTAAGTTTAGCCACTACACTCTGAATATCCTCAACGGCAATAGGGTCAACGCCCGCAAAGGGCTCATCGAGTAAAATAAACTTAGGATCAACGGCTAGTGCGCGCGCAATTTCTGTTCTTCTTCTTTCACCCCCGCTTAAACTATCGCCATTATTCTTACGAACATGATGTAAATTAAATTCGTCGAGTAAGGATTCTAATTTTGCAGCACGCTCTTCAGCATTGAGTTTGGTCATTTCCAGTACCGCCATGATATTATCTTCTACGCTGAGTTTTCTGAAAACACTGGCTTCTTGTGGCAAGTAACCAATACCCATTTGAGCCCGTTTGTACATGGGCAGTTTGGTGATGTCTTCTTCATTAAGGTAAACGGTTCCTTCATCGGGCTTTATGAGTCCAACTACCATATAAAAGGAAGTAGTTTTACCGGCACCGTTGGGGCCTAATAAACCCACAATTTCACCTTGCTTAACGCTTACAGATACCTGATTTACTACTGTACGGCCCTTATACCGTTTTACCAGATTTTTGGTATGAATAACAAGACTCAAGAGGAATTATTTATAACGAAGATAAAATAAATTGATGGTAAGAGAATGTTATTGTCTCAACACCTCTAATTTATAAACCGTTAGCGCCTTCTCCCGCCATTTTAACAAGGGAGTTATCGCTTTATTTATTTTTGGTGTGGGTTTGACTTCTTGAAAATAAATAAGAGGAGCAATACCTAGTATCTTATTTTCTTCATCAAGCAATACACAGTAAACAGCAAATTCTTCCTCCTCTAGAATAATGGAAATAGCTAGTGCTGTTCTACAATATTTTCCGAGTGGATGTTGTTGAAATCCTTTTTGAGTATCCGTTTTATCCTCTCTTACTTGTACTAAAGAATCAGGAATACGCTTTAAATACTGGGCATTATTATATAAAAGAATAGATTGAACACTTGAATCTAAAAAAGCGTCATCTTTCGTTAAAGCATAACTGCGTATGTGCTTACTGTAGAACTGTTCGAAAATAGGTTTCTTATCAACCATTATTTTTTTGAAAGTGATGGAATCGAATACTGTATAAAGAGGAGTCGTTTGTTTTTTTAAAGTAGTAATTAATGCTTGCAATATTTTCTTTGAATTGGCTGTTGGGTTCATAGTTTTAGGTGTATACTGTTGAGCAGATAACACCTCGGTTATAATAAGCACAATAAAAAAATAGGTATTAGTTTGTTCTTCATAGTATTATTATTTTATTCCGGGTTTATCTACCGCTTATCTTGACAGCTATTAAACAAAATGGATTTCAATGTGTTTACGATTGTCATGTTAAATCAGCTTTAACAATATAAGCAAATAGTTTTAAAAGAGCTTCTAAAGGTTGAATTAATACATTTATCCAACTCGTTGTATCTTGCACTAAAGTTTAGCAAAGCAGATGAAAGTAACCGAACATATTCAACAGGCGAAGGATACCCTTATTTCTTTTGAAGTTTTGCCGCCATTAAAAGGCAAAACCATCCAAAATGTATATGATCATCTCGACCCACTGATGGAGTTTAAACCTTCCTGGATCAATGTTACCTATCATCGTAGCGAAACGGCTTTTAAAAAGAAAGCTGATGGTACTTTTGATAAAGTAGAAGTGCGCAAGCGCCCTGGTACGGTAGGTATTTGTGCTGCTATCATGAATCACTATCAAGT
Source organism: Chitinophagaceae bacterium (assembly GCA_019747455.1). Taxonomy (GTDB): domain Bacteria; phylum Bacteroidota; class Bacteroidia; order Chitinophagales; family Chitinophagaceae; genus Sediminibacterium. The sequence continues at coordinate 1,848 of JAIEQT010000624.1, forward strand.
AGATACCGTTCCCCATTTTATTTGTGGTGGCTTTAATAAACGCGAGAGTGAAGATGCTTTGATCGATTTGAATTTCTTAGGAATCGATAATGTACTGGTACTTCGGGGCGACGCCGCAAAAAACGAAGCCAGCTTTGAGCCCGAGCCGGGCGGACATAAATACGCTATCGATCTTCAAAAACAAGTAGTAAACCTTAACAGTGGTTTATATATTGATGAAGACATTCAAAATGGGGGCAAAACGAATTTCTGTATCGGTACCGCCGGCTACCCCGAAAAACATTTTGAAGCGCCCAACTTAGAAATTGATCTGCAACGATTAAAGGATAAAGTAGATGCCGGTGCCGATTATATCATGACACAAATGTTCTTCGATAATCAAAAGTTTTTTGATTATGTAAAAGCTTGTAGAGATATGGGAATTACCGTACCGATTATTCCGGGATTAAAACCTATCACCAATAAAAAACAGCTTTCTGTTTTACCAAGAATTTTTCATGTAGATATTCCTACTGAATTATCAAACGCTATCTCTAAATGTAAAACAGATATAGAGTGTGAGCAAGTAGGTACAGAATGGCTGATTCAACAGAGCAAAGAGTTGAAGAAATTTGGCGTACCCGTTCTACATTATTATACACTAGGTAAACCAAAAGTTATCTGGAATGTGGTGAATGCTATTGTTTAGCCTCTATCAAAGCATCAAACTGTTCAATGGTAAGTTGCTTGGCCATAATACGTTTGTCTTTATCTAACAAATAAAGCGTGGGTGTTTTGAAAATATCATATAACTGCCGATAATTAGGTACACCCGCTTTTTGCTCTGCATCCCGTGCTTCTTTGGTTTGATACGCTTGTACCCATTCTTTACTGATATTCTTCTCTTTTAAAAATTGTTTCCAGGCAAGTATTTCATTCTCATAAATATTTACCGAAAAAACCATGAGTCCTTTTGCTTTCCATTTAGCCTTATACATAGAATCTATACGAGGTAACTCTTCTTTACAATGTCCACAATTAGGATCCCAAAAAACAACCAGTGTGAACGGTGATTTTTGGGCATATAATGAGACGGCTTTGCCTGAAGTGTCGGTTAAATCGAGCATAGGAGCCGGATTTCCTAACTGGTTTGCCATTAGGCTGTAAGCCCTTTCTGTAACAGTTTTACGTGATGCTGGGTTTAATAATATCGTATCCCCCTTAGCATAAAAATTTTCAAATAAATACACAAACACTTTGTCCTGACCCATAAATTCTGGTGTCATGTACTTATTGGTGAACTTAGTAAGCAAGTAGGGATATATCTCTTTTCCGGTGCGTGCGTACAGTAACATCATTTTCACTTCCTGTATAATAGAATCAGGATTAGGCGACACATAATTCTTATAATATTCATCGAGCTTAGGCTCAAAAAATGGCGTACGCAATAAGCGGTCGTCATTAAAACTAATCCCATCCCAATAATGATTCTTTACAAAATAGTAGGGGTAGGTAGAATCGGGTTTGCCCTTGACTACTGGTATGGGCGGCGGTGTAGGTCGCTTCATAGCGGAAAATAACATTGCCAATAAACTCTGTGGTTTTGTTTTGATAATATTTTCTTGATACGCCCTTAATTCTTTATCTGTTTTAATAATCTGCTCTCTTATCCGGGCAGAGTCGGCAGGGTTTGAAGCAGCTTTAAATGCAGCTTCCAACTGTTGTAATAATTTTCCTTTCTCGATAGAAAAAATGGAGTACTGTTTAAAAATATCATTATCCGGAGAACCTGCAATAATGGCTTTTTCTTTCTGAGCGGTATCTGCCACAATAGAAAACTGCTGCTGAGCATCCATCAACAATTCAAATAAAATGGTATAGTTCGGAGATACTACAAAATAAATACCCCCGGTTAATTTTTTAGCCCCCTGAAATACCCCCTTACTATTGGCGTCAATTTTGGCAGAATCTACCAACGTCATGCTTTTACCAAAATAGGAACCTAAGTAAACTTTTGTATTCTTCAGAGGGGTAATGGTAATCGGTATTTTATACCCTTTAGATACCGTTTTTGGTACTTGCGCACTAGCCGCAGTAGCTACTACAAACAATAAACAAAAGCTAAAAAAAGATTTATATCGCATACTTGATAATTCGGGGATGAAATTACAAAAACAAAGGCAATGCAAATTCGTACCTTTACGCCGTGAAGAAGCAACGAAAAACAGTGGTACTGGAAGAGGTATCCGTAATAGATTATGCCG
>JAIEQT010000190.1 GCA_019747455.1 Chitinophagaceae bacterium
AGATGGACATGGAATTGAACACAGTGGCGATAGTATGCTTGTAGATCCATTAGGAGAAGTGATCTATACTAAATCAAATGGTGCTGATATCTTCACACATACGCTCGATAAAGAAAACCTCGAAACAATAAGAGAAAGATTTCCTTTTTGGAAAGACGCGGATCAGTTCATTATACAGTCAAACAAAACGTATGAGGTATAGCTACGCTGCAAAAAAATTATTTACCGGCATTGAGTGGATAGATCATGGCGTGCTTGTTGTAGAAAATGATATCATTGTTGCTATTGAACAAAGAGAAGAAAAAAATGCGATACCGATTATTGCGCCAGCTTTGATCGATTTGCAGATATATGGTGCAGGTAGAAAACTCTTGAGTGTATTTCCGGAAGTGGCGTCTATTCAACAACTATATAATTATTGTAAAGATGGTGGTGCCAATTGGTTTCAACCAACAGTTGCCACAAACGCAACAGCAGTGATACATGCCTGTATTGATGCCGTAAGAATGTACTTACAAGAGGGTGGAAAAGGCTGTATAGGATTACATGTAGAAGGACCCTGGATCAATACCGAAAAAAGAGGGGCACATTTAGCAAGCTTTATTCATGCCCCTACGAAAGAAGAGGTGAAAGCGTTGCTTGATTATGGAAAGGGAATCATTACGATGATAACACTGGCTCCCGAAATAGTCAGCGAAGAAATAATTGACTATATACAAAGCAGGGGAGTTGTGGTATCTGCCGGACATACAAATGCCAGCTATATAGAAGCTACCCATGCATTTAATAACGGAATACGAACGGCAACACACTTATTCAATGCGATGAGCCCCTTACAGCATAGGGCTCCGGGTGTTGTTGGTGCGATACTTGATCATGCCACTGTTTGCTGTAGTATTGTTCCCGATGGGTATCATGTAGATTTTGCAGCCGTTCGGGTGGCAAAAAAAATTATGGGATCTCGATTATTTGCTATTACAGATGCGGTTACAAATACTACTACAGGCCCCTATCCACATCAATTTGCAGATGATCGTTATGAAGCAAATGGTATTTTGAGCGGATCGGCACTTACCATGTTACAGTGCGTAAAAAACTTTCATCTAAAATGCGATATTGAGCTTGGGGAAGCTATACGTATGTGCAGCGTATATCCAGCAAAAATTATGGGATTATCGCATATCTCCGGCCGATTGGAAATTAATGAACGGGCGGATTTTATTTGTTTAGAAGAAAATCTAAATCACATTCGTGTAGAATAAATGTACCTTTACAGTACTTAATTATTAAAAAAATTTTATGAAGAAACTATGTGTAATGGTAGCTGCTTTATTCCTTAATGTAGCAGCGTTTAGCCAACAAGCAGACTGGAAAGAAATGCACACTTTCCACAGTGTTATGAGTAAAACCTTTCACCCCGCAGAAGAAGGAAATCTAAAGCCGGTAAAAGAGAATGCCCCTGAATTAGTGGCTAAGGCAAAAAGCTGGCAGCTCAGCAAAGCACCTGCGGGATATAACGAAAAAGTTACTAGCCCTATTTTAAAACAATTGGTAGCTCAATGCAACGCTATCGATGCGGCAGTAAAAGCTAAGAAATCAGATAAAGAATTAACTAAATTAATTACTGAAGCGCATGATATTTTCCATGAAATTATGGAGAAGTGTAAGGTGGGAGAAAAACACTAGTTGTTGGAGATAAGTGCCACATGACGGGCATTATCTCGCATCATTTTTATACCCTCAGCAAACCGCATAAAGCTCAGTCCTTTTTGTTTTTTGTTGAGGGTACTTATTTTATACAACAGATCTAAATGTCGTATGATTTCCTTCCAAGCAAATAAGATGGAGTGCGATGGATCATAAATATGGGTAGGATCACTTCCTGCCCCATTTACTTCAATTATAGCAAACTCTTTCCCTTCTTTAAAACTTTCCCAATGGTTAAATCGAATATCAATACGTCCATAATAAAATTCCGGAATGGCTAAACAAATTTTATGAAAAGTCTCTTCTAATTTATCATCTATTCTATCGCTCCAATCTACAAAACGCGAGCCCCGGGCATGATTGCCATAAGGAACTAATGTATATTTTTCACCGGCCTCAAGTATTTTATTTAATAAAACAGGTTCGGTTTTTTCAAGAACGGGTAGCTGTAATAAATAGCGATTATTTTTTATGAGTAATGATCGTATCGTACTTTGCCCGTCTCCTCGTATTGTTACGAATTCTTTTCCTACAATTCCGGTAATGGTGCCGAATTGTTCTCCCGGAATTTTACAATAAAATATACCCACCTCTTCGGAATAATTAATATATGATTGAATGAGAAAAGGAACTTTCGACAGTTTTAGATATACTTCTAAATCAGTGTCGTTTTTAATCAGCTTCACTTGCATCCCACGCATACCGATATCGGGCTTAGCAATAAAAGGGAAATGGATACCAGCTTGCATTATTTCAGCTAGTATCACTTCTATATTTACTCCCGGATTGAATAAAAGTGTTGCGGGATAGAAATGGGCGGGCAGTAAATCGTAAATTTTTTCTTACTTTCCATTAAAAAGCCTCCGTTTTCAATAGATGGGTTTGCAGTATTAAAAAAGAATACCGCCCGCGCTTTTATGATAAGCCATGCCCAATAAAAATAAATGGGAAAATACAATACATGAAAAGGCCAGTATTCCCAGTGGGTTATTTTGATAAATAATCTTTTGAAATAATAGGGATCTTTATTGTGCATGTGCTAGAAAAGAAGAAAGATAGTTCTTATGTTGCAGTAGATCGAGATAATGCATTTCCAGCTCGGTATCTCCTGTTACAATTCCCGTAATACTTACAGTATATAATTTATTAGCCCTATTCATCAATAAATCAGTAGCATGATTGCCATCACCTGCAAACCGATGAAAAGATAGTAAATCCGTTATGGTGGGAGAACTATTTTTTTCTATCCATTGCACAAACCAGTTAGTTCTTTTTTGCTGTGTGGCAAAATCATATAAAGTTACAGACGACCAAATATGCGGGCGTTTTTCATCCAACTGTTCTACATATTTGTTCAAGCCATTCCACCTGCAAACATGTAAGGAACCATATACGAATAATACCAGCGTAAAAGGCTCAATGTTGTTTAACAAGAGGGTATTAAAACTATGCATAGGATCTTTCGACTCAAAAATATCAAGAAAAATAAGCCCTCTGCTTCGGCGATAAGGATATACCGGAATATGATTTTCAAAAGCACCGTTTAATAATATGGCCACATCTCCATTTTCTTTTAAAGCAATCCATGTTCCACCCCCATCTGGATCTTTAGGGAAAATAAGACCGTTATCGGAACTTGTTTTTGTAATAGCTGGTTTATAAGCGATGCTCCGAGACGATTTTTCATCCCTATTAGAGCAAATCAGTATTTTTTTTCCGACAGGAACAAAGCTTACTGTGCACATTTGGCTTTCCTGAATTTAAGTGTAGAAGAAGCTACCCCAAAAGAAGCTGGCAGTGTAATATCGGTTTCAGTAATCACCCCCACTCTAATAAGTGCCATATGATGAACAGCATGTTCAATATTATATATCAATTCTCTGTAGTAATTGGTTTCAACAGCTACTTGCTCGTTTTCGTCTGTACCATATTCAGAAATTAATAACAGGGGTTTATCTGACTTATGGAGTAAGCGACTTAACTCCTCTAGTTTCTCAACAGCTATGTTTTGATTAGATTCAATTAAATAGTCTCTCTTTCTTTCTTCATAATTTACACGGCCGGCTTCGTAACCGGAAAAAAGCTCTTGAAATAGCTCTATCACATGTCGCGTATGCTGGCCAATAGTGGCACCGGATAATACTGGCATACTTTTACAATATGCTTGATCAGAGAGCGCTAGTAGCAGCTCTTTTAATTGTATAAATAGCTCGTTTATAGGTTGTTGTAAAACCATGAATAGTTGTAATTAAAGATACGTACGATGTTTACCCTTTGCGGGCTTTTAGTAAAGAAAATATTTTTTCTCTATTTTGCCATGCTAATATGCCTGCAGCCACAAAAACGATTAAAGCATAGGCAAATAATTGACCCCCATCACCCTTAA
>JAIEQT010000136.1 GCA_019747455.1 Chitinophagaceae bacterium
CCATCGGCAATTGAACTGGTATCTACAAACGGAGCACTAGCGTCTGCTAAACATACTTCCGGTAATATAAATCCAACTTGCGGTAAGGGGTTAATTGTGAATTGTGGACTTAATCTGAAAGTATCGCTCAAACAACCGGTATTTGATTCTGCTACAAGCCTAACATCTTTATTACCCCAGGCTGTATAGGTGGTAGATTGGGAGGCATTAGTAGCAACATCAACAAATCCATCTCCATTATCTACATTCCAATTATACCGAGTGATGGTATTACCTGCAGTACCTGCTGTAATAGAAGAAGTATTGGTAAATACAATAGATGATTTTTCGCACCGTAAAGTTGGTACAGTAAAGGAAGCAATTGGCTTTGCAGATACGTTGATATTTTTAGTGGCAGTGGCTATACAGCCGAAATCGGTAATAGCAGTGAGTTTGGCTGTATAGTTTCCTCCTGCACTAAAAGTTTTGGAAGGATTTTGTATAGATGCCGTTGTGGCATCACTAAATTCCCAATTCCATTTAATGAGGGGTCTTCCCAAACCATCGGATGCATCAGTTAATGCGATAGCAGTATTGGCGCATCCATTTGAGCTAATGGTAAAATCGGCAGTAGGCGGTGCATTTACCACAACATTATCTGTAAAGTCTTGTGTATTCGTATTACTACATCCATCTGATTGAACAGTATTAGATGTGGTGGTGAGCTTAACCGGATAAGTTCCGGAGGCATTGAAAGTATAAACCTGTGGGATACGGTATAAGTAATAGGTTTTACCGTTAGAAATATAGGTGGAATCATATCCTGGCGAACCAGAAGGTGAATATGTAAAAGTAAGAGGACCTGAAAGTGAAGTAGTGCTCCCAAAATCAACTACAATTTGAGTAGGTTGATAAGTTAGAGAAAGATTTATTTTAAAAGGAGAATTACTACATGTAGCCGAGTAAGATATATTAGTTGATGAAAATTGATTTTGAATGGTGATGGGTGGGTTTAAGTCTACAACGTTGGTACCTGCATTATAGCCATAGCTTTCAGCACTCCCAAAACCGTAGGCGATAGCATTAAAACCACTATCTGAATATAAAGTATGAGAGCCGGAGCTTACAGGAATAATGGCATAAGCGTAATTATTATCTCCAGGATGAGTAGCAAAGGAATTAACATAACCAATTCCATCTAACGTAAAACTAGATACCCCTTCTTTTTTAACAATAACATTAATATAGCTCTGAAGAATTAGATTTTTTGTTGCAGAGTATAGCGTTATTTTATTGATTGTTTGTTGAATTGGGCTGAGATATATCATTTCAGGATCTCCACCGGGAGAAGTGTTTGGATTTCCATCCTGGCCTTGTGTAGTACAATATTGAGCAACTAAAATTGGCTTGTCTGATTCTATCACATTAGGAGTAGCTGATGTGGCCCCGCCTGCATTCTTAAATTGATAATAAAAATTATTGACCAATGAAGTTGTCGGCAATACATTACCATTTAGTTTAACAACAGTAGTAGGGTCTTTTACACATATACGAAAATAATTATTTGGCTGTGAGCCAGTTGGTGCCGTTAAGTATTTTGTTCCCCATGCATTGGAAGGGAAAGCTTGTGCAAATAGATTGTCTGCACTACCGGTATTGTTACCTCCAATACTCATTTTTCCCGCACCAGAGAAAACTGCTATCGGTTTACAACCATTAGCAGCACCGCTTACATTCACTGATCGTATTCTAGAGCCCGTTAAATCTGACCCAACATAAGGATTAGCGTTTGTTCCGGTACCTGATGTTGTTCCAAAAACACTATATATCTGACCTTTATTAAGAGTTATTGGGGTTGGTGTATTTACGGGTAGCCCATTTTTATTAGCTGCGCTTGGAGTGATTTCTACAGTAGTATTATCCTCGGTGGCTACTACAAAAAAGAAAGAATTAGCAAACGGCTCGTTAGAAGATTGGGTGTAATTAATAGAATAATAATCTTTACCTAAGGTATTCGTTGGAAATAAGAGAGATGCCCCGGAAACACTTGAGTTATAAATATGAGCATAGGCAACAATCGATTTATCACTTGTAATATGTATCCCGGTATTGAAAGTACCTGCATCAGTAATCCTAGCATCTTGACTTCCTGATTTAGGGATAGGATCACTTACCGTTACTTGATTAGCAGTGACTGTATAAGTGCGGGTATAATTGATACTTGGAATTTCAACTGTAACATTAGCATTTTGATCTGATGTAAAATAGAGGATCATATCCTGCCCATTGATAGGATTTCCGGTAGACATTCTAACGTGATAACCATAACCTAGCCAAAAATCTTTTCCTTTATTCGAGAAATCCTGGGCATTAGCAAAAACAGAGAAAAGGAGGCAAACAAAGAATAGCAGTCTTGAAAAGTTCATCAGATTAGGGGGTAGCTTTAAAAATCAAGATTATAAAAATAAGCCTTGAACGCCAAATACCAGTTAAAGACACTTTAAAATACATTTTTGCTGTCTAGCAACAGGTTATAACCCGTTTTTCCATTACAGAATAAAAGATCAAGGATACTCATATTAGATTGATACCCGATTCTATCCTCGAATACCTGTGTATAAGGATGGGTATGATTGTTTATTTCTAAACGAGGAACAAACTGCCCTCTGGCATCTACAATCCCTTCCCCCAAATAGGGCTGGTAGCGCTCTGTCGAAGAAATATCGAGGTTAGCACCCATTTTTGCAGATATCCATGCCGTGGTATCCAAATTTAAATCAAGCAAATAAACCGGCTTTTTCTCTAGTAACCCCCTTAACTCATCTCGGTAATATTCAAAAAAAGGAGCCCTATTATAAGTAGATTCGAAAGCTTTCAGATGCTGTTGAACCCAATTATCCCGATAGGAAATTTTTATGTCTTTAGTGATTGTTTTCTGATCTCTTCCTTTTTCCAAAGGAACGGATAAAGCCATCACGCCATTAGCCCCGGGAATCAAACATCGATTCTTAAAACTTGTTTTTTGATGCTTATCATATTGTTCAAAAATTATATATTTTGATTCAAACAAAACTTTATAATAATTAATACTTCCAAAGTATTGACAATCAATTAATATTGATTTCATATAACAATCTGTTTAAGGGCTCTTTTTTAGCAAAAAAGTAAACCGAATTAAGCGTTTAATATATATTTATTTAAGTTTTGATAACTATTATAAATTATTAAAAATCAATGATATATAAAAAATAATTTCTACTAAATAAATGAGCTCTCAAAATTACCCCGTCAGACGGGTATTTTGCTAACCATTTTAGTATATGAAATTACCGGTTTTTTGGCTACGATATACGAGTTGACACAAGGCATTTCTAAACGGTTTAGCAATTAAAGGTAAAATGGTATGCCCTTGCTCCTATTCACATTTCATCAACATTACTTGGTTTTGCTAAATGCTTTAGGGTTACTAAATAGATCAATGGAATATAAATCTTTCCCCCTATTTCTAAAAAAATGACAATTAAGGGATTTTATGCAACAGTTTAAAAACTTACGGGAAATGATGGCTGCTTATTCTGACGAACAAGTTTGTCGGGATTATTTAGAGCAGATGCGTTGGGGTGGAAACCCAACCTGCCCGTTCTGTGGCATGAATAAACCTTATAAACTTAAAGATGGGAAAAGATACCGTTGTAGGGATAGCCAGTGTAAAAGAAATTTTACTGTAACGGTGGGTACTGTTTTTGAGAACTCAAAGGTTAAACTATCGGTTTGGATGGCAGCCTTATACTTGTGTACAGGGCATAAAAAAGGAGTATCGAGCCACCAGTTAGCACGGGATTTAGGAATTACCCAAAAAACAGCGTGGTTTGTTGAGCATCGTTTAAGGCTACTTATTGGTGATCCCGAACCCGAGGTAGCGATGGATAACGTGGTGGAAATAGATGAAACTTATATGGGTGGCAAATGGGATAAAATAAGCCGTTCGAGGCGCAAAAAGCACCAAGAAACAGGTAAGAACAATAAAGTTCCTGTTATGGGCTTATTAGAAAGGGATGGTAAGGCTAAACTAACTGTTATAGGGGCAAATACCTTTAAAGATGTGGTAAGGGAAAATGTAGCCCCCTCC
>JAIEQT010000494.1 GCA_019747455.1 Chitinophagaceae bacterium
TACGTTTTAAAGTTAACTATTTAGTCTACTTTCAAAACGTACTATTTTTGGGGGAGCTTACATTTACACTTGCCCATTCTTGCACACTTATACTATCTTCTTTGCAAGTTTTTAAACCTACTCCTGGTATCATTGAACCGCTCATAGCTTTATCCATTCTTTATGTAGCGCTTGAGAATATATTCACTCCTAAAAACAGAGCATCCCGTTCTGTTATCATCTTTTTACTGGGATTATTGCATGGCTTAGGTTTTGCAGGCGTACTCAGTGAAATTGGTATTCCTTCCAATCATTTTTATAAAGCCCTTATTGCTTTTAATATAGGCGTAGAAATAGGACAGATTACCGTGATTTTATTAGCCTATTTTCTTATTACCAAATGGTTCTACCAAAAAGAATATTACAGAAGAAGATTTATAATTCCAATATCGGCTACCATTGCTGTTATTGCCGCTTACTTAACAATTGAAAGAATACTGTAAGTATCAATTCTTATTGAAGAAGTTTATCTAGTTGGACTTGCTTGCCAGGTGATAGATCATGATAATTTTTTGCAGCCCCTTCAAAGAATAGTTGTGCATTGTTTTTCTTATCCAGTTCATACATGCGCTGTCCCATCCAAAAAAGTTCGAGCGCTTCCAATGGTTTACCTTTTACATAATGGGTGTACACAGAATCTGCCAGCTGAAATTGCTTGGTTTGGTGTAAGGTCCAGGCTAACCAGGCATAGGTTTGTGGGGTAGCTCTATTATTTATTTCGGCTTTAGCTAATACCAATGCTTTATTGGGTTGATTTAAAATACCGGTATATAGGTCTATCATGTATTTGGAATACATAGCCCCATACATACTATCAGTAGCTTTATCTGCAAATTGCTTTGCGTATTGATATTGTAGATTGCGATCATTGAGTCCTTCCGCTGCTCCTACCATTTGGTAATAAGGATCTGGTAATGCATGATGTTTTGTGATCTTAGTAAGCAATTGTATGGCATCTGAACGATTATCGGTGTATTGTATCATTGACTTTGCTATGCCCAACCAACTGTGAAAATCGGTATTATCAGATTCGATATTTTTCTTATATGCGGCAATGGCATCCTTTAATTTTCCCTCATGGAGGTATAAGTCTGCCTCATTTACCCGAGCAACGGAAACCAGTTTCTGGCTTTGCGCACCCCATTCTTGCGCTTTTTGTAAATACCAGATGGCACTGTCTGTTTCTCCGATATAATGTTTCCATTTAAACATGCGAAAAAGATATCCATAATCATTGTTTTGTTTACAAGATTGGAGGGTACGCGAGGCCATAGTATAATATCCTAGCTCAAATTGGGTATCAAAAGCAATTAGCAAAGATTCTCTACGCTCCTCACCTATCTCCAGCGCTTTTTGTATGGCTGCATTGGCTTCCTTAAACTGATGCTTGGTGATATGAATACCTGCTTTGATTCTTTGAAGACCGGCGTGATTAGGACCATACTCGGCTAATAGTTGCTCAATTAATCCACTGGCTTCATGGAGATATTGGATATTGCCGGATAACTGAAATTTATGCTGTAAAACAGAAGAAAGTTTTACAGCCGCCGTATAGTTGATCGGATTTGATGACAATCTGTTTTTCCAAAAAATACTGTCATTAGTAAGCTGATTCGTCTTGTTTATCGTTGATAGGCGCTGGCTGGCATGGTTAACAAAATCCATGCTGGGGAAATGGGTATGTTGCTCTTTACACGCGGCCAGAATTGACCCCCAAGCAATTATCGTCCAAAACTGTTTTTTCATAAAACAAGTACGAATTCTCATGATTAGTGGTTTTATATTATAATTTTCTTATATGAAATTTTGGCATTTAATGGAATAACTGGGTTTGTTATGCTGACAAGCTGCGAAGATCTATTCGACATTATAGGTTAAATAGCTGAAAAAATGACTTATTAGCTGCTCTGGCATAATTATGGAAGTTAGCAACGAAACTTTAACCATTTAAAAAATCAATAACGTATGGCTAAGAAAATCAACGTTACTCCTCTGCACGACAGAGTTCTAGTTAAGCCTGCTGCTGCCGAAGAAAAAACGGCCGGAGGGATCATTATTCCGGATACTGCCAAAGAAAAACCCCAACGTGGTGTTATTGTTGCTGCCGGAAAAGGAAAAACAGATGAGCCAATGACTGTAAAAGTTGGCGATACTGTATTGTATGGTAAATATGCCGGTACCGAAGTACAAATTGAAGGTCAGGATCTACTGATCATGCGCGAAAGTGATTTGTTAGCAATTATCTAATCGTTAATTATTAATCACTACACACTATCCACTAAACACTTAAATTAAGTAAAATGGCAAAGCAAATATACTTTGATATTGAAGCTAGAAATAAAATGAAAAAGGGCGTTGATACACTAGCCAACGCTGTAAAAGTTACTCTCGGACCAAAAGGTCGTAATGTAGTAATCGAGAAAAAATTTGGTGCACCTGCTGTAACTAAAGATGGTGTTACCGTTGCAAAAGAAATTGAATTGGAAGATGCTATTGAGAATATGGGTGCCCAGATGGTGAAAGAAGTAGCTTCTAAAACTGCAGATATTGCGGGTGATGGTACTACTACGGCTACTGTTTTAGCACAAGCTATTATCAGCGAAGGTTTGAAAAACGTAGCTGCTGGTGCTAATCCAATGGATTTAAAGCGTGGTATTGATAAAGCTGTAGCTAAAGTGGTTGATAGCTTAAAAGCACAATCTCAAACTGTTGGTAACGATACTAAGAAAATTGAGCAGGTAGCTACTATCTCTGCCAATAGTGATAACGAAATTGGTAAATTGATCGCTACTGCTATGGCTAAAGTTGGTAAAGAAGGTGTTATCACTGTTGAAGAAGCAAAAGGTACTGATACTACTGTTGATGTGGTAGAAGGTATGCAATTCGATCGTGGATATATTTCTCCTTATTTTGTTACCAATAGCGAGAAAATGGAAGCTGAATTACAGAATCCATATATCTTGATCTACGACAAGAAAATTTCTGCTATGAAAGATATTCTCCACATTTTGGAGAAAGTAGCACAAACTGGTCGCCCATTATTGATCATTGCAGAAGATTTGGAAGGAGAAGCACTAGCTACTTTGGTAGTAAATAAATTGCGTGGTACTTTGAAAGTGGCTGCTGTTAAGGCTCCTGGCTTTGGAGATCGCAGAAAAGAAATGCTAACTGATATCGCTATCTTGACTGCGGGTACAGTGGTAAGTGAAGAGCAAGGGTTCAAACTAGAGAATGCAGATCTAACTTATTTAGGTCAGGCTGCTTCTGTAACTATCGATAAAGACAATACAACTGTTGTTGGTGGTAAAGGTAAAAAAGCAGATATCGTAGCACGTGTAAACCAAATCAAAGCACAAGTTGAAAATACTACTTCAGATTACGATCGTGAAAAATTACAAGAACGTTTAGCTAAATTAAGTGGTGGTGTTGCTGTATTATATGTTGGTGCTGCTACTGAGGTTGAAATGAAAGAGAAAAAAGACCGTGTAGATGATGCTTTACATGCCACTAGAGCTGCAGTTGAAGAAGGTATTGTGCCCGGTGGCGGTGTGGCTTATATCCGTGCGGTTGAGAGCCTTGAGAAATTAAAAGGCGGTAATGAAGATGAAGCTACCGGTATTCAAATTGTAAAAAGAGCTATTGAAGAGCCATTACGTCAAATCGTTTCTAACAGCGGTATTGAAGGTTCTATCGTGGTTCAAAAAATCAAAGAAGGCAAAGCTGATTTTGGTTTCAATGCACGTACCGAAGTGTATGAACCCCTATTCAAAGCTGGTGTAATTGATCCTACTAAGGTTAGTCGTGTTGCTTTAGAGAATGCGGCATCTATTGCTGCTATGTTACTCACTACAGAGTGTGTGGTGGCTGATAAGCCAAAGCCTGAAGCACCTCATACACATGCAGGCGCGCCTGATATGGGTGGAATGGGGTACTAAGACCATAGTCGATGGACAATAGACCATAGACGATAGAAAAAAGATCCGATGGCATAGCCTCGGATCTTTTTTAGTGTATAGGTTATAGGGGATAGACAATAGATAATAGGTTATAGATAATAGATGTTTTCTCT
>JAIEQT010000230.1 GCA_019747455.1 Chitinophagaceae bacterium
AATTAGCAGGAGGTAAAATAGCTTTGTATGATGGAAAGGGAGCAAGGCAATTAAGTGGAGAAGCTGTGGCAGCGGCTAATCCGGATATTATTATTGCAACCGATTTAGGTTTTGACAAAATGGGAAGTGTGGAAGCATTCAAAACCATACCGGGTGTTGCGCTAACGAATGCTGCAAAAAACAATAAGATTTTTCGTTTTGAAGAGCACGACCTAGTTTATTTTGGTCCACGTTCCGGTAAATCTGTTTTGAAATTGATATCATTGATTCATGGAAGCACCAATGAAACAAACTAGATTCTACCTTTTAATTGGTACCGTGTTATTAATGGGTATTGTATTCATGGCTTCGGCTTTTGGTGCAATACCCATTCAATTGAATGACATGATGAATGGTGTGAAGAATGGCATTATGGGTACTGTACAAGACAACCTTACACAACAAGTTTTTTTTAGCCTGCGACTTCCTCGTATTATATTATGTGGCATTACAGGTGGTGCTTTGGCAGTATCGGGTTTGGTAATGCAGGCGCTTACAAGAAACCCTATTGTAGAGGCGGGCTTAACAGGAACCAGTGCAGGAGCCGCTTTCGGTGCTTCCCTAGTATTTGTTTTTGCACCTTTATTCCCACAGTTTGTTCAATTGGTATCCATCAATACGCTTTTACCAATGATGGCTTTTGTAGGTGCCTTATTGGCAACAATAATCGTTTACAAAGCGGCTAGTGTGCAAGGTGTAACATCGGCTATAACACTTTTGTTAGTTGGCGTTGCAGTAAATGCACTTGCATTTAGCGGCGTTGGTTTTTTAAGTTATATTGCTCGGGATCCACAAGCAAGAAGTATCACTTTTTGGAACCTTGGTGGGTTTAGTGGCGCCAATTGGATGCAGGTAGGAATTAGTTCAATCGTTGTATTAACTACCATAATTTATTTCTTTCGCAATGCAATAGCATTGGATCTTTTACAATTAGGAGAAAAAGATGCAGGTTACCTTGGTTTATCAGTTAATAAGGTGCGGAGAAATTTACTAATAGCCAATACTATTTTGGTGGCAACACTTACTGCCTGGTGTGGTGTCATAGCATTTGTTGGTTTAACCATTCCCCATATCATGCGCAGATTTACGAGTGGTAAACACCAACCATTAATTGGGCTTTGTTTTATAGCTGGTGCTTGCTTGATGCTACTCGCCGATTTGGCGGCTCGTACTATTATCTCACCCGCCGAAGTACCGGTTGGAATTTTAACAGCCTTGGTTGGAGCGCCTATTTTTATTATAATAATTCGTAAACAATATTTTTCTTAATGGTGCTAGAACTCAAAAATATATACCTAAAAACCAAGACTGGTTATCGGTTACAAGATATTAGTCTATCCTTGGTTTCAGGTAAGCATCATGTTATCATGGGACCAAATGGTGCAGGTAAATCGAGTTTGTTGGATGTAGTATCTGGCTCACTCATACCATCTTCGGGTATCGTTTTATTAGAAGGAATTGATATCAAAACTTATGATGTAAAAAATCTTTCAACACGTAGAGCTATATTATCGCAGCAAATACATTTGTCGTTTCCCATGAAAGTTATTGATGTCATCAACTTAGGCTGCTATCCGCATGAAGGCAGAAGCAAAAAACAAGATGAGATAGCTGTGTCTAATATTATACAGCTTTTAAATATTCAACACTTAGAGAATCGATGGTACCAAACGTTATCGGGTGGAGAAGCTCAAAAGGTGCAATTAGCAAGAGCGATGGTACAATTAGATGCCAATGCCACTCCTACCAATAAATTATTATTATTGGATGAACCAATTGCCCATCTAGATCCTCAATACCAACAAGAAATATTATTTCAAATTAATCAATTAGTAGAAAAAGGGATAACTGTTGTAAGCGTATTGCACGATATCAACTTAGCATTACAATTTGGCGATCAACTACATTTTATGAAAGAAAGCAAATTGTTACATAGTCAGCAAATTGATGAGCCATTTACTAACGAGTTATTCAATCAAATTTTTTCGATAAAGGTTCAAATTGAGCGACAGCCTGTAACTGGCAGACCTTATATTATGTATCAATAAAAATAGGCTGTCTTGTGAACAACCTATTTCTTTGAGGTCCCGAGCGGATTCGAACCGCTGTAGAAGCTTTTGCAGAGCTCTGCCTAGCCACTCGGCCACAGGACCTTATTACATATTTCAACAGCTTTTGCTGCGCTGCCTTATCCGCCTTAGGCGGACACAGGATCTTATTATTGGAGTGCAAAACTAACGTAATTTAGCGAACTTTACAAGACAAACAGCTATATGAATAGAATTGCAGAAAGTGAATTGATATTAAACAGTAGAGGTGCTGTATATCACTTAAATCTTTTACCGGAAGAATTAGCCCCAACTATTATAACGGTTGGTGACCCTGATAGAGTTGCTGAAGTGAGTAAGCACTTCGATTCTGTAGAAGTAAAGCAACAGCATAGAGAATTTGTTACACACACGGGAACGGTTGGAGGAAAAAGAATATCCGTTGTTTCTACCGGTATCGGAACCGATAATATTGATATCGTATTGAATGAACTTGATGCTTTAGTAAATATCGATTTTTATCAAAGAACGGTGAAGCCTCAATTAACCAGGCTACAAATCATCCGAATTGGCACATCAGGTTCTTTGCAGGAAAGCATCCCCGTAGATAGTTTTGTGGCCAGTACACATGGTTTAGGTATCGATAATTTATTGCACTTTTATAAACCGGAAAATAATGATGAAGAGCATGCTATCATACATGCATTTGTTGATCATACTATGCTGGGAAAAGATATAGCAGCCCCCTATATCAGCTCTGCCGCCCCTTCCCTCTTAAAGCATTTTGTTACCGGCTTTCACCATGGCATAACGGTTACTTGTCCGGGTTTTTACGGCCCGCAGGGCCGGGTTTTAAGATTGGGTTTACAATATCCGGACCTTATCAATCATCTCACTACTTACCGGTATGGCAATCATATTATTAGCAATTTTGAAATGGAAACAGCCGGTATTTACGGATTAGGAAAATTACTAAACCATTACTGCTTGAGCCTCAGCGCTATAGTTGCCAATAGAGTGCGTCAGGAATTTAGTAAAGACGGGGCAAAAGCCGTAGAAACCCTCATCGTAAAAACGATAGAAATATTGTGTTCCTTGAAATAATTTTTTTGTTTCCTGCCTATTTCCTGTAATTTCACGACATGTCTGAAATAATCCGTCCCGAAATATCAATTTATCATAATGCCATTTCAGTGGCCAGGGAGGTGTTTTATCTTACATGTAAACTTCGGTACAGCAACGCTTTGTTTTGACCTCGCAGCTTCGAAGATCCATTATGCTGGTTTGTAATCGCCTTGCAGCTGTAGCGCACAGTACAACTAAGCTGGATATTAAAAGAAATAGTGAGCATTTTATCCGAGTATATGCAGAAATCAAAACCCAGATTAAAATGTCGCAATCTCTGGGTCATTTTAAGCCTGCAGAGTTGATTACATTAGAGAACTATTTGGACACCATTTTGCAATTTTGCAAAAACAATCTGGAGTATAAGTCGTAATTATTTAGCCTCCTTCCTCTTTTCGTTTTAATTTGCACTATGCATGTAGAAGTATTCAAGTACCAAGGTACCGGTAATGATTTTGTAATCATCGATAATAGAGACGGCCATATCAACCTCACTAAAAAACAAATCCTATTTCTCTGTGATAGAAGATTTGGAATTGGAGCCGACGGACTCATGCTGCTGAATACCTTATCCGGCTTTGATTTTGAAATGAAATATTATAATGCCGATGGAAGTGAAAGTACCATGTGCGGTAATGGAGGGCGCTGCTTAACCCGTTTTGCTTATGATTGTGGGATAAGACCAGATATTTATCATTTTATGGCCATTGATGGGCCTCATAAGGCATTTTTTGGGAAACACGACTGGGTACATTTAAAAATGAAATCCGTTGATCATATTTCGGCAGATCATCAAGCTTGGATGATTGATACCGGATCGCCACACTACATAAAAGAAGTTCGCGATATACAAAATATAAATGTTGTTGAGGTTGGCAGAGCTATTCGCTATAGCA
>JAIEQT010000432.1 GCA_019747455.1 Chitinophagaceae bacterium
GGTAACCGGCGAGAACGGTAGTGGTAAAGAATTAGTAGCCCGTTGGTTGCATGCCAATAGTTTACGCAATCAGGCACCTATCATAGAAGTGAACTGTGCAGCCATACCCGGCGAGTTGATTGAGAGCGAGTTATTTGGTCATGAAAAAGGATCTTTTACTTCTGCTGTTAAGCAACGCATCGGCAAATTTGAGCAGGCCAATGGCGGTACATTATTTCTGGATGAAATAGGCGATATGAGTTTGAGTGCCCAGGCAAAAGTATTACGCGCTTTGCAAGAAGGCAAGATCACCAGGGTGGGAGGGGAGAAAGAAATTGCGGTAGATGTACGGGTAATAGCTGCCACCAATAAAGATCTATTACAAGAAGTAGAAGCCAAAAATTTTCGGCTCGATCTCTATCATCGTTTAGGCGTGATACTCATTCAGGTACCCTCTTTGAATGATCGAAGAGAAGATATTCCCTTATTGGTAGATCATTTTTTAGAAGCGATTGCCGGAGAATACGGACAAGCCAAGAAATCCATTTCGCCCAAAGCCATAGCCGGTTTGCAGGCACATAACTGGACCGGTAATATCCGCGAATTACGCAATGTGGTAGAGCGGTTGATCATATTATCGGGAAAAGAAATTACAGCAGATGATGTGAAAAACTACATTTAGCAAATTATTGTATAAATAGCACTTATTTTTGACGGATAAACATTTTTTATGGGATGGATTATTTTCCTGATCGGCGTTGCAGGATGGCATATTGGTATGTATGGTTTATTTAAAAAGGCAGGTATTGAATCCTGGAAAGCCTTTATACCTTTTTATAATACATGGGAAATAGTACGCGTTTCTCAAATCAAAAAATATTGGTTTTGGTTGCAGTTGATTCCTATTGCAGGACAGTTCATCACCATCTGGATCACCATCATTTTTGTAATGCATTTTAAAAAAGTGAGTGTATTAGATCATGCGGCAACGGTATTATTTCCTTTTATTTATTTTCCTTATTTAGGTTTTTCAGAGAAAACAACCTGGTATGGTGCCGATGCTTTAACCCATTATCATAAACCCGCCTCGCGCGAGTGGATCGATGCGGCTGTATTTGCCGTAGTAGCTGCTACCTTAATACGCACATTTGTGTTCGAAGCCTATGTGATACCTACGGGTAGTATGGAGAAGAGTTTACTCATCAACGATTTTTTATTTGTGAGTAAAACGGCTTATGGTCCACGTATTCCGCAAACACCTATTTCCTTTCCCTTTGTACATAATATATTACCGTTTTCAGAAACTACGCCATCCTATATCAAGCAGGTGCAATTGCCGTATAAGCGCTTACCCGCTACCGGTGAGATAAAACGCAATGATGCGGTAGTATTTAATTTTCCTGCCGGAGATACCATTATTAATTTACCTGAATTTGGGAGTAAGATCACCTATTACGAAGTGTTGAACAGCAGCCAGTTTAAGGGCGATAGAGAGTTATTAAAATCGGAATATCCTTTATTGGTGCATCCGATGGATAAAACAGATAATTATATCAAGCGATGTGTGGCTATGCCAGGCGATGTATTACAGGTAAAAAATGCGGAGCTCTATATTAATGGCAAGCCGGCTTATGTAGCACCGGGGGCGCAAACAGAATATATTGCGGTAACCAATGGTACCGGTTTTACGGATGAGTTTTTGAAAGATGAATTAGGGATCGATCCTGTTGAATCAGACGGTCAGTTCGGACAAGGGCCGGAGAAGAATAGCTATGTTTTTAATATGACGGCCGAAGAAGCGGCGAAAGTGAAAAAGCTGCCGAATGTATTATCGCTTACAAAATATGTAGATAACCATGCGGGTATAGTATTCCCGAATGATGAAGCCAATTATCCCTGGACCATCGATAATTATGGGCCCTTAACCGTACCTCAAAAAGGGGTAGCTATTGCTCTTACGCCTACTAATATTTCTATCTATAGAAGATTGATCACTGTGTATGAGCATAATAGTTTGGAAGAGAAGAACGGACAGTTTATCATCAACGGTAAGCCCACGAATAGTTATACGCCTACTTTGAATTATTATTGGATGATGGGGGATAACAGGCATAGGAGCCAGGATAGTAGGTTCTGGGGTTTTGTGCCGGAAACACATATTGTAGGAAAGGCCTCCTTGATCTGGTTTAGTTGGAACAAAGGGCCACGTTGGAACCGCATTTTCAAGGTTATTAAATAAGTTGTATCTTTAATTGCCGAAAGGGGTCCTCTCATGCGTAATGAGAGGACTTTTTTGTCTAAATAGGTTTGTGTATGAAGCAGAAAGAAGTTCAGTTTAGTTATGAAGTGTATGCCTCTATAAAGGGTTTAGAGAAGGCAGATGCCGAGCTGCTGCAAGCAGCGAGGGATATTACGGAGAATGCCTATGCGCCTTATTCCAATTTTCAGGTAGGGGCCGTGGCCAAGTTGGTAGATGGGTCGTTGGTAAATGGAACCAATCAGGAGAATGCCAGTTTCCCGGCGGGTTTATGTGCCGAGCGGGTATTGGTATCGGCGGCCAGTTCTTTTCATCCCGGTAAGGCAATAGAAGTGATGGCTATTAGTTATCATAATTTAAATGGGGAGAGCAAGCATCCCATATCGCCCTGTGGTGTATGCCGGCAAACATTGGTAGAGTTTGAGCGTCGGCAAAAAAAATCGATCCGATTGATCTTAGGCGGGCTAGAGGGGAAGGTATATGTGATACCCCAGGCATCATTATTAATGCCATTGAGTTTTACGAGTGATGATTTGTTATAGTAAGTTATTGGGTTATTGAGAGGAGCTATATTATTCTTATTGAGGAAAGGTATTTCCTATCCTTTTTTTTCTTATTTTCATAATTCCCCCACTAAAAAAATACGGTAGCCTATATTAGGCAATGGCATTGGCATTTTCATTCCTGTGAGTGAGGTGGCATTGCTATGATTTTTTAAAATTGATGCCAGAGGAACGGCTACTATCAACAATCAACTTTACGTTATCTTCATACTACTAGGAAAGACCAGATAAATATTGTTAGTCCACTTGATGATTTAAAACTTTAATGCAGATGTCCCGGAATTGTTTGTTGTATTTGCGAAATCCATTTATGATTTCGCAATTTTTCGTAAAGAGTTTATTTACAGCTACTTGTGTGATATTGTGAAACTTCAAAATCCCATTAAACCTTCGTAGATTTATAAGTTGGGCGTAACCAATTGACACACCCTGCGACTTTAATTTTGTTTCTATTAAAAAATCAGAATAACAGTGGGAGAGATAAAACAACAGCAACCCGACAATAATCATGATAGAGTAGAAAAACCCTTGCCTGAAACTCAAATAGAAGTAGTCGAAAATAAGGTTAATGCAGCTCCACAAGAGAAAGTAAGCGCCGAAAACACCCAACAACAGGCACAACCCATAGAGACTATAAATCCTGGAGCTGTCATTAAGGAAACAAAAAAAAATAAAATTGCAACAGCAGACAAAATTGCAATTTTGGGACTTATTGTTAATATAGTATTGGCTGTTTTTACTTACTTGCTTTTTAAAGAAGCTACAAACTCGACAAAAATTGCAACTGATGCTTTTCAAGAAGCAAGACGTTCCAATTCCATTTCTGAAAAAAACTATCAACTTGCTAAAGACGCTTTTGAAGAAAGCCAAAAGACTGGACAACAGGCAACACAGCTTGCAAATAAATCTCTTGAAACGCAGATAGGAACGTTGAAAGAAAACCAAAAACAATTCAGCATTAGTAATGAGCCGTTCTTGAGTATTGCAAGTGCTAACATTGAACTTTTTGAAGTTGGAAAACCACTTTTGTCCAAAATCAAAATTGAAAACTTGGGTAATTACCCTTGTAAGGTAATTGATTGCAAAACGATAATAACTATTCGTATAATTCCACCTGAATTTAAAGAAGTTTTTAAAATTGCGCCAAGCTATAATGACATTTTGAATAAATATATCCTTCACGATAATCCGGTTCCATCTCCTTTTGGGACAACTATTCCTCTTAATGAGAATCAAGTAGCTGTTGTAAGCTCCCCATTTTTAGTACAGTTTAAAAGTAGAATATTTTCTTTTCATTCATTGATTTAGTTCTATCGG
>JAIEQT010000195.1 GCA_019747455.1 Chitinophagaceae bacterium
GAACAAGGCAGGCTCTTTTGCAAGGTTGGCTTTTGTGTGTCGGCTTTGTGTGCCTTGCAAATGTGCCTGACTTGGTGCGGTGGGTCAGGTTGCTGTACGGAGAGCAACTGCTTGTTTGTATAAGTTGTCGAACCGGTCTATTTGCTTTGTCCAGCTAACGATGTCTGCATTTATCCAGTTAAGAATTTCTAAAATGTTGTTGTGGTTTGTCGCTAATGCAGTAAGGTCATTGCAAATAGGTTCGTAATGAAATATGCGGTTTCTGAATTTCCGAATGTGATTGAGTTTGTAAGAAATTTTATCTCTGCGTTTGTTTGGTGTGTCCAGCAGTGGGAAGGCGTACATTAAAGGCTTCCAAAAATCTTTAGCATACTGCTTATTGAAAAGAGCAGTCCAAAAACCAAAGGTCAACTCTGCAACTACTTTGTCTGCGGTCATAGGGTTGTGTCCTGTAAGTATTTTTCTTTTGGCAATGTTAACCTGGTCAAATAATTCAGGTTGTTTAAACTGTGAAAACCAGTCCGCTGATTTATAATGAATGGTAAAAGAGTTATGTATAGAATTTCTCAAAGCTATTTCCAGATTAGAAAGCAATGGGTAAAGTGATTCTGAAATTTGTGTGTTAAGCCTGTAATACTCAATAGCTTTTTCCTTGTCTGTAGGAAACAGGTTGTAATATGTGCTAAGCCTTTTCTGTGAAAGCAGCTTTTCTAAATCGCTAATGTTCATCAAATTGCCTTTAAAAGAGTTGTTGCAAATGTAGTTTAAAGGCGTATATTTGCAATGCGATACCCGGTAAATCCTCTCTCCCGCATGGGATGATGAAACCGGGTTTTTGTTTTTTAGGACTGCATATACTTTTCTACGAACCCTAATAGTCTACTTCCATCAATTAATTCTATCGGTTTCCCATTTGCAAACTCTCTACACGGATTTGTAAACCTTCCGTTGGTAATTAAATATCCTGTTTTTAATTTATGGTTAGATTGAAGTACTCCAAACAATTCTCGAACTTTTGCTACATCAACAGTTGCGGTTGTATCTTCTTTATGCTTGCATTGAATAATTACATCGTCTATTGATGTTGGAGTTTGCAATTTTGCATAAATGTCAATTCCGCCATCTCCTGTTCTTTTTGTTGTTTGCGAATGGTAGCCCATTTTTCGGAAAAGTTCTGCAACAAAATTTTCAAAAGCAATCGGGTCTAAACTATCGAAGTCATTATTTGAATAGCTTGCTTGCTTTTTCTTTTTTGTTAAGCCAAACAAACCAAAAATTTCTTCTTCGGTTAGTTTAATATTTGATGCAGTTTCGGTCAAATCATCAACTATGCTTCTGAATAAACTTCTTTTAGATTCCAGCAAATTGAAAATCCTTCTTTCAATGGTATTTTCGGCAAGTAAATATCTTACAAATACTGTCTTTTCTTTTTTTGCACCAATCCTGTGTGCCCTATCATTCGCTTGCTCCATGACTGCAGGATTCCACCACAAATCAAAATGATAAACATAATTTGCCTTAGTAAGAGTAATGCCTGCATTACCTGCTTTTAAGGAAAGCAGCATTAGTTTGCTATTATCTGTATTCTGAAAATCTTCAACAATTTTGGTTCGTTGAGTGTCTGATAAAGAACCATCATAAAGATTGGGATTGTATTCTTTCAAATGTGGCAGTAACCTTTTTAAAGTTTCATTCGGGTATTGAGAAAACACAAGTGCTTTATCTCCTTGTCCTGTGAGTTCATCAAGTTCTTCGCATAAATAATCAAGCTTTGAACTTTGGTTAGTTTCTAAATCGTAGTTACAAATTTGTTTCAATCTTGTAATTAAAGCCAAAACGTGTTGAATTGTAACTTGCTCGCCTTTGCCTTCTAAATCTATTATTCCTTGTTGTTCTGCTAAGTCATATTTTTTCTGTTGTGAAGGAAGTAAGTCCAGCCAAACCTCCTTTGTGATTTTTGGTGGAAGGTCTTGCAGGGCATCCTCTTTTCTCCGTCTTAAAAATATAGGCTTGTATGAATTTATCAATTCGCTTTGCCTGTAGGGATTTACGTTTTTAAATATGTCTGGCTTGATGGTTTGACAAATTGTAATTAAATCTTCTACTTTATTCTCTAACGGTGTACCTGAAAGAGCCCAGATGTATTTAGATTTTACTGAACGAACCGCCTTAGTTGTTTTTGCAGATGGATTTTTTGTTTTTTGAACTTCATCTAAAACTAACAAGTCAAAACTTGAAACTGTAATATTCTTTGGGTCAGGATAACTACTGGAATATCCGCAATGTGGGCAATTCCCCGATTCAAAAAATAATGCATACGGAACATTCATTCGTTTTCCGCATTCTGGATTTTCACAAGTTACAGAATGCCCTTTCTTATGAACTCGTACATCATTGTCCGTTTTAATTCTATCAAATACATCTTTCAATAAGGCTTCATAAGTACAAATGTAAAAATGGGCTTTTACAAGCCATAGCATTTCTCTTTGCCCTTTGTCGCCGCTAATTTTAATAACTTTCAATTCGGGTGCCCATTCCCAAATCTTTTTCTCCCAATCTGTAAGAACAGCTTTAGGGCAAATAATACAAGCGTTTGAAATTTTTCCTTCACGGAATAAAAGCCTTGCTGCTGTTATTGTTTGAATTGACTTGCCTAAACCCATTTCATCACCAAGCAGTGCTGTGTTTGAGCTATGTAAAAACTTAACACCATCAACTTGAAATGGGTAAAGAGGAAAAGGGAACGCAATGGCATTATTGAAATTGTTTCCAAGCGGTGGTTGTAGTGATGGGAAAATAATATCGAAAACATCAAATTCATCAAACTTGTTTTCTTCCTTGTATTGTCTTTCAATTTTTGGTGTATCTTCTTCTGTTTTACTACTACTCTCTGTTTCAGGGAATAGTGTTTTAGGTTCAGGCTTCGCTTCTTTTTTATTGTAGTCTTTGCCCTTAATTAGAGGTTTTCCAAGTATAAAGTTTATGTCTTCAACTTCAGGAAAAATAGTTTTTAATTCTTCGGAATCTGTAAAATCAAAGATTTCTAGTACATCAAAATCTACCCGAATGAATTCATCCTTATTTATCTCTGCTTGTTGGAGTAGTTTTAAACTTACTGATGGTATATGAGAATGAAATATGTAGTCTTCGCTAATTACTGGATATATAAGTTTGTAATCAGCAATTGATGATAGTTTGGGTTGTGGAAGTTCAAAGTCAATAGTGTCAAAGGTCGCTATGTGAATTGTTTTTACAGGGGCAACCGATTTGGCAATATTTAATTTTGCTTTTTGTAAAAAAGTAAGTTTCTCAAGAAGCATTGTTATTTGAATTTACTATCGCTTTTGCCAAGTATTTCTACTGATTTTTTCATTCGTTCAAATGGTTCAAGTAAATCGAACTTGTTAAATAATGAGTTAAGTTCTTCCCTGATATTATTAAGGTCGTCCGAAAAATCAGGATGAGATTGAATTACTATTGGCTGGAATGAACCGCTCTCGTTTTCTATTCTTTCTTTGCTGCCTTCTTTATCTTTTGTATTGTCTAATTCTAAGTTTATTGTATCGCCTGTTCTTTTGATTAAAATAGTTGGTTTTTCAATTGTATTTCTAATTGAAAGCAGGTAAGGGATATTTACAATTACTATCTCCGGTTGATTTGAAATTGATTTTAACAGGGGTGTTCCGCAAAGCTCAATTGCAATATAAGGTTGAAGTTTGTCCCCATACAATGCCTTTTGGATAGCCGTAGGCTTTACTGCATGTGTGCATTTGAATTCAACAGGAATTCCAAATTCATCAGTAATTAAGAGAGAGCCGATATAACTGTCAGGCGTTTCAGTTTCATAAAGCGACAAGAATCCGAACTTATTATTTCCCATAATGCAATTTGAAGTTTTCTCAAAGATAGTTTTTGATTTATGAATTAAGTTGTGTCAATTAGCAGGGACTGTCCCTGTGCGTTGGCAGAATTGCAGCTCTTTTGCAGGTTGGCTCTGTGTGTTGGGTTTGTGTGCCTGCAAATGTGCTGCAATTGTGTGTTAGTGTAAGCTCCCCCAAAAATAGTACGTTTTGAAAGTAGACTAAATAGTTAACTTTAAAACGTAAAATATGAAGAAG
>JAIEQT010000507.1 GCA_019747455.1 Chitinophagaceae bacterium
GAGCCACTCAGTCCTTTTACTGATGCACTTAGCGGGGAAAAACATACCACCCTGTCTTCAGTCTTGACGTTACTCTGGAAGATATTTGAGTGTCTCAGTCATGAACAAAGTGACTCTGCATTAGCCAAAGAGATGAAGGAAAAGATACACGAGTATCTTCAGCATCGCTATGATGACCTGCAGCTTCGGTTTCTTTTGAACACTGCAACCTACCTTGATCCATAATTTAAGAACAGCTTTGTCTCTCTAAAGGATGATGTGAAGCAAAGTCTCCTGGATGAGGTGAAAAAAATGGGCAATGAAAAAGAAGGAATTGCATCTCGGGTGTCTGGAGGATTGTCAAGTAAAGAAGTCAGGCCATCAAAAAAATCCAAAAATCACCTAAAGTTTCTGCTTTCCACCATTCAAGGGGAAAAGAAAGATATCAGGCTTTGCAACGGCAGATAATACAAAATTTGAATCACTGAATTGGGATGAAAATAGAAACTATGGAGGTGATGGAAATGTAACAACCATGGTTAATGATGATGGGGGTGTTAGTATAAACTGGAGTGGCGATGAATTTAGTTGGGGGCGAGGGTTACCCAGTTCTTACACCGGCGGTCTACATTTCAGCAATAAATGGAACAAAGACAAACACAACAGCAATAACACGTATCAATTCAACCAGCTAGATGTTAGAGGTATTACAACCAATAAATCACAAACAATTCTGCCTGATACTACTTTCTTTAATAATACCGTTCAAGATCAAGTTAGCAGTAGACTAAGACACAGACTTACCAGCATTTATGAATGGCAAATTGATTCAACAAGCTCCTTAAAAATTACAGCCAGGGCATCAACGGTAAAAAGTACAATTAATAATAATTACCTAGGCAGATCTATAAGTAGAGATAGTATCATCATTAATGAAACAGCCAGAGATAATAATACTTCCGATGACAATAATACCCTGAATACTACCTTCTTCTATCGCAAAAAATTCAAAAAAAATGGAAGAAGCATTACCGCTAATACCGATTTAAACTTTAATAACAGAGAAGAAAATGGTTTTCTATTTGCAAAAAATAATTTTTTTGATAAAACCGGTGTCTTGGTAAAAACAGAAAATATTGATCAAAAGAAAGTGAATAAACAAAATATCAATGGTTCTAACTCCCTTGTAACCTATACTGAACCGCTTTGGAAGAACACATTTCTAATATTGAACTACAGGCTTACAATAAGCAGAAATGATGCTGAAAGAAATACGTTGGTTAAAAGCGTTGGAAATGCAAAATATGAAACGATTGTTGATACACTAAGCAACCATTTTATATTTAATACCATCGGGCATACTGGGGGTATCAACTTTCGCTACAATACAAAAAAATACAATTTTAATATCGGAACCGGTTTTGGTTCTGTGGAATACCGTACCAAAGATATTCGCAAAAACGCAGAGCGATCTATAAGTTTTACAAACTTTTTACCGCAAATAAATCTAAACTACACACCTAAGCAACAAAGAAGGGTTTCATTCAGCTATAATGGAAGCACACGCAATCCAACGCTGCAACAAATTCAACCATTGATTGATAATACCGATCCATTGAATATTACAATTGGAAATCCAAATCTTGGTCAATCATTTATACACACCCTTAATTTTAGGGCATCGGATTATAAAGTATTGAAAAGTAGAAGCATCTCTTTCAATGTAAATTATACGGCAACCGACAATGCAATATCCAATGCCAGCTTTGTAGATAGTTTAGGCAGAAGGGTTAATCAGGCAATTAATGTTCAGGGTAATTATAATCTGAGCACAACTGTTGGCTATGGTTTCGATATAATACCCTCTTTAAACCTAAGCTTTGATGTTGGTCCGAGAAAATCAAGATTTGTAAATCGCGTAAATGGCAGAGATAATATTACCGACAATACGAGTTTAGGCCTATATGTTTATTCCGGCTTTTGGAGTGATAAATGGTTCAATTATTGGATGAATTTTAGTGCCAATTATAATAGCTCAAAAACATCTATCCGACCTGATATTGTTACTAAGTACTGGACCTATAACGTTTACTCAAATGCACAGTTCAAGCTGAAAAAGATAAAAACTTATATCGATGTAGGGTTAGAAGCCAATCTCTATCAAAAAACAGATGTTTTTGCTAACCAACGCGATGTATATATTATAAATTCGTCTGTTAGAAAGATCATTTCTAAAAATGATAACTGGGAAATAAAAGCATCTGTAAATGATTTGCTCAATCAAAATTTGGGTATCAGCAGAAGTGTGAATAGTAACTTTATTTCTGAAACAACAAATCAAACAATTCAAAGATATTTTCTCTTCTCATTGATTTGGAATTTTAATAAAAATGGAAACCCTACTAACAATGGATTCTAGATTTCAAAAACTACTGGTAGTATTTTTTATGTGCTGTATTACAACAGTGCAAGCGCAAATAAATTTTATTCAATCAGGAAGGGTTGAGTATGAAAAAAAAGTAAACCAACATAAAGATTTCGAAGATGATCCTGATGATGTTTGGAATAAAGAAAGAATGAAGGTGATTCCAAAATTTGTTACTGATATTTACGAATTACGTTTTAACAATACAAAATCTTTTTATAAGCTTGCTAAAGAAAATCCTGATAATAAATATATGATGTGGGGTGGCAGACCATCTGAAACAGATGGGGTGGTTATTGACTTAACAAATAATCAGGTTAGTGCGCAAAAAGAAATATTTGAAAACACTTATTTAATTAAGGATTCTATTAAAACCTACGATTGGCGCATCACGGATGAAACAAGAGAAATTGCTGGCTTCGAATGTCGTAAAGCCGTAACTAAAATTTGTGACTCTGTATATGTTGTTGCATTTTATACAGATCAGATACCCGTGAGTGTTGGTCCTGAAAATTTTGGAGGGTTACCGGGATTGATTTTAGGCTTGGCTATTCCTAGATTATCAACCACATGGTTTGCTACTAAATTAGAGCTTGTAGACCCAAGCGTAACGCAACTCTCTCCTACTCAAAAAGGCAAAAAAGTTACCCGACTACAGATGGTTGCAGAATTACAAAAGGGGCTTAAAGATTGGGGCAAAGAAGGAGCTAAACGAATGTGGTTAGCGCAGTTATAAATTAATCATTTAAACTTTTTAAGGAAATAGTCTGCAACCGATTGATATACTTTTACAGCATTACTGAATTTCATCCAGTGATGCGTATCATCCGGAATCAATATGGTTTCATTTTCAATCTTCAGCTTATTCAATCTTTGAATCAGATCGGTACTTTGATTGATGCGTACATTACGATCATCGTCGCCATGAATAATAAGTACAGGTGATTTCCAACTATTCATAGATGCTACGGGGGAGGATTCCCAAGCGGTTTTGAGTGCGAGATTATAATCGGGTGCTTTTTCATATTTAGCGGCTGCCTGTGCATCGGCTAGGTTAATCGTCCAGTCGTGAACCCCATGTATATCAACGCCGGCAGCAAATAGTTTAGAATCACGCGCTAAACCCATAGCGGTCAGATAACCCCCATAAGAACCGCCGTATAAACCGATTTTATTAGGATCCGTAAAGCTTTGTTTTCTTAGCCATTCGCCGGCAGCTTTAATATCGAGGTATTCAGCGGCGCCTGCGGCGCCGCCTTTAGCAGGCCTATGAAACGCAAAGCCATATCCAATACCTAATCGGTAATTCACGGATAATACATTAAACCCTAAACTCGCTAAATACTGGTTAGATGCATACGCATTTGAATAATAATCCGAATAATGCCATCCCAATAACATTTGTCGGGGCGGACCACCATGTATATACACCAATGATGGCTTCTTGCCCTCTCCTACACCCTCAAATAAATCGGCATGTATTTCTACCCCATCTGCCGCTTTAAAAATTACTTGCTTAGGTACCACCATTTTAGCAGTAGGAAATGCAGGATTTAAATGCGAAGCCCCAACCAAATCGATTTTTCTCGATCCGTTATTCAATTGCGTAATAGCTAAAACTGGTGGGCGCGCCGTAGTTGCAGAAAAATAAGCAATAGCTGTGCCATCACCCGTTATTACAGGTGTGAATTCAATACCATCTCCGGGCGTAATA
>JAIEQT010000031.1 GCA_019747455.1 Chitinophagaceae bacterium
AAAATAATTTACCAATAAAATTTATGCATAAAACTATTCAATCGCAGATTTCACAGATTGATTCACAGATAACACAAAAGTAGGCTTCGGCTTCGCTCAGCCTACCCGACGACCTGACGTTCCGACGATCCGACGTTCCGACTACCGACCAATGACCTTCTTAATGCACGCTACCATCTTCTCTCCCTTCTCCTTAATCTGTTCATCGGTCCATACTAAACTAATAGCGGTAGAAATACATCGGCTCATAATAGCGTCACTGGCAGGAAACTCAGTATGCTGCAAAGCCTTTAGCGCTATTTCTTGTTCACTGCTGATCCGATTGAGGGTGATGGATTGTTTCAAATGATCCCACTTGCGGATATAATGCCAATTATTAGCATACCAATAAAAATTACCGGCTAATATACCTTCCGCTTTCATCGCTTCAATCACAGCCTGCGTTAATTCTGCTGTTGGTAAAAACCAACTCAAAAAGCTGCAGCTATCATCTCCCCCTTCCGGAACAACCCGGAAACTAATTTCAGGAATCGTTTCTAAATATGCGCGTAGAGCTTTATTATTTTTTTTCTGTAATGCTAAGAAAGTATCGAGCTTACGGATTTGTGCTAAACCCACCGCAGCATGTAACTCACTAATGCGGTAATTATAACCAATGAAGGGATGTAGATCGGCTCCTCTATCTACCCCCAAATGATCATGACCATGGTCGGTATATCCATCACTCTTTGTATATACATCTTTATTATTTGTCATCACTACACCCCCCTCTGCACAAGTAATCATTTTTACAAAATCGAAAGAGAAAGTACCGGCATCACCAATAGTACCTAAAGCCTTTCCTTTATAAGTACCGCCAATACTCTGGCAAGCGTCTTCTAATAAAATTAATTTATGCTCTTTACAAATAGCTTGTAAAGCATCTAAATCGGCCATACTACCACACATATGTACCGGCATTACACATTTCGTTTTGGGTGTGATTGCGGCTTTTACTGCAGCAGGATCTAGCGTAAGTGTTTCATCAATATCTACTAAAACAGGAATAGCGCCCACACTCAACACCGCTTCAAAACTGGCTACAAATGTGAAGCTTGGCATAATCACTTCATCACCCGATCCGATACCTAGTGCAGCCATGGCGGTGGTTAAAGCAGCCGTACCACTCGATGTGAGTTGTGCATAGTTACAGCCAAAGGTTTTTTTGATGGCTTCTTCGAGCCCAACAGCTTTCCAAATTCCTTTTCGTGGGCCATCAAATCCATAACGCATCAAAATTCCCGTTTCTAATACGTCGTTTACTTCTTTTCTTTCTTCAACTCCAAATAATTCAAATCCGGGCATATGGAAATAATTAAGAATGAATAATTATTAATTAAGAATGGGCAAAGATAAAGAAGATAATCTTCAATCTTCAATCTACAATCTGCTCATTACAAATTGAAGATTGCAGATTGAAGATTCCAGATTATAGATTCTAGATTCCCTACCTTCGCTACATGAATAACCCCATCCTATTCTACTGTTACGATGCCTATTGCGGCTGGTGTTATGGGTTTAGTCCGGTTATGAAAGATATTGTTCAACTATTTCCAACACTCCAAGTGGAAGTGCTTTCCGGTGGTATGGTACTGCCGGAGGAGCCCGTTCATATCACTGCAACGGCAGGATACATACAGAAAGCTTATAAAACGGTTGAAGAATATAGCGGCATTAGCTTTGGGCCCGATTATTTATGGCATATTAATAATCCTGATCTAAGCGACTGGTACCCTAATTCCGAAAAACCGGCTATAGCATTATGCATTTTTAAAGAAATCTATCCCGATAAACAGGTACTTTTTGCCAGTGATTTGCAATATGCTTTACACTTCGAAGGGCGAGATTTAACAGATAACGAATCATACAAGCATTTACTGGAGAAATATAGTATACAAACCGAGATGTTTTACGAAAAACTGGTATCGGATACTTATAAAGAGCAAGCCTATTATGAGTTTCAGCTTTGTAAACAATTACAGGTTACCGGTTTCCCATCCGTTTTATTGCAAGTGAATGAATCCAAATTTCATTTGTTGGCAAGAGGCTATACCTCTTTGGTAGATTTAAAAACGCGCTTAGAAGCCGCTTTGCAAACAGTGCATGGATAAATTTTCCTTTACTTTGCAGCTTAACAGAAATTATGGAATACAGTAAATTGATATCAGTAACCGGAATGGGCGGTTTGTTTGAATTAGTGAGCAGCAAAAACGATGGTGCTATACTTCGCTCTCTAGATGACAAAACCACAAAATTTGTTAGTAGTAGGGTTCACCATTTCTCCCATTTAGAAAGCATAGAGGTATACACAATTCGTGAAAATGTAAACCTAGTAGATATTTTCAAAGCTATGGAAGCCAGCAGCGAATCACTTCCTGCCGATAAAGATACCAAGGCCGTTAAAGCTTACTTTGAAAAAGTATATCCCGATATGGATTTTGAAAGGGTATACGACAGCGATCGCAAAAAAATGATAAAATGGTTTAGCACTTTAAAAGCCAATAATGTGGCTTTAAAACTAAGCGAAGAAGAAGCCGGCTAATTTTTTTCTTAACTTGGCCGTTCAATTGCGCGCCATGTTTAAGCAAATCTCTTTTGTTTTACTTTTTATTTGTTGTAGTACCCATGCTATAACACAGGATTTTTATGCCGAAACACCAGCTGCCAAACGTTGGGTAAAAAAACAGTTTCGCAAACTGAATAAAAATCAACGTATCGCACAATTAATGATTGTTCGGGCTCATAGTAATTTAGGGGCCGATCATATTGCTAGTGTAAAAGAACTTATTAGCAAATACAATGTGGGTGGTTTGTGTTTTTTTCAAGGTGGCCCTGTTCGTCAGGCCTTGCTTACTAACGAATACCAGCAACTAGCTAAAACCCCGTTGATGATCTGCATTGATGGAGAATGGGGACTGGGCATGCGTTTAGATAGTGTAATTAATTTCCCCCGTCAACTCATGATGGGTGCCGTAAGCAATAAACAAACCATCTACGATTTTGGTAAAGCGGTAGGCCTGCAATGTAAACGTATGGGTATTCATGTTAACTATGCCCCAGATGTGGATGTAAACAACAATCCTTCAAACCCGGTAATTAACGACAGAAGTTTTGGAGAAAATAAATACAAAGTAGCCGCCTTTGGTACAGCTTATATGCAGGGTATGCAAGATGTAGGGGTAATGGCTACGGCCAAACATTTTCCCGGACATGGCGACGTTTCTGTTGATAGTCATTATGACTTGCCCATCATCAACAAAACAAAAGCACAACTCGATTCATTAGAGTTGTTCCCCTTCAGAGCATTAATAAAAGCAGGTGTGGGTAGTGTTATGATTGCGCATTTATATATTCCTGCTATTGATACTACAGCTAATTTAGCCACTACGCTTTCCAAAAAAAATGTAACCGATTTGCTCCGCAATGAGTTAGGTTACCAAGGACTTAGCTTTACGGATGCGCTTGAAATGAAAGGGGTTACTAAATTTTTCCCTGCCGGTGAAGCTGCTGTACAAGCCTTGATAGCCGGTAACGATTTACTATGTTTACCCGGAGATGTAGCAGGTAGTATTACTAAAATAAGGGCTGCTATCAAAGAAGGAAAATTAAATTGGGATGATATCAATACGCGTGTAAAAAAAGTATTATTAGCCAAATATCATTTAGGTCTAAATAACATACAACCGATTGATACCACCAATTTAGTAAGCGATTTGAATAATCAAACGAATACGATTCGTAGCGTACTTAGCAAAGAAGCTATTACGCTACTGCAAAAAACAAGTGCAACTTCATTTCCATTAAACCCGCAGAAAAAGATCGCTTATATAGCTGTTGGTTCCGCCGGTGAATCAATCATCGCTAATACACTTAAAAAAGAATTAGGCGCCACTATTTTTTACTTCGCCAGTAAAGCAAAACTAGGTAAGCAATTAATGGATGATAAAACTACTAACAGTTTTAGTGAGGCAACAGATAGTGCCGCAGCCACCAATTTTATTAGTTATATCAAAAATAATAATTTCGATCAACTTGTTATCGGTGTACATAATTATAGTCGCCGTCCGGCAAATAATTACGGCTTAAG
>JAIEQT010000548.1 GCA_019747455.1 Chitinophagaceae bacterium
CACCTGCCACAAACCTGTAATACCTGCCGGTGCCATAAACCGCATGGCATATTTATCCGTAGTTAGTTTTTCTGCTTCATACAAAGGAAGGGGTCTATTACCTACGATGCTCATGTCACCAATAATAACATTCCATAATTGCGGTAATTCATCGATACTCGTATTACGGATAAATTTACCCACCTTGGTAATCCGCGGGTCGTCTTTCAATTTAAAGAAAGCAGAACCTGCTTTTGCCTTTTTTGTACTGGCATATTGCTTTTCACACCAACGAATTTTATCTGAGTAAACCGGAAACTGACATTGCGTTCGGGCTGCTTTACACTCTTCACAAAGATATTGCTCCTCTTCACTACTAGCCGCTGCGGTATCTGCCGCAGGTGCGTATTGGTTCAAGTGTTTCAACTCCTTCACCCGTTGATCAGCGTTCACAAACATCGATCTGAATTTATAAAACTTAAAAGTTCTATACCCCGCACCAACTCTTAACGCATAATAAAAAATAGGACCCTTAGATTCTAATTTCAAGAGTATACAAATAATCAATAATAAAGGAGAAATCAGTAATAAAACAGTGCTCGCAAATACAATATCAAAAACTCTTTTAATAAAAGGTGTTTTATATTTATGAAACGCTTCTACACTGGTTGTATTCTTTAATGCATCCCATTTTTCAATGAGCAATGGAACCCTTACTTCGATGCTCGATTGTTTAATTGGTAATTTAAAAACATCTGCCACACCTGCTTTCAAAGAAAGCTTAACCGTACTTTCACTTAATTGCTGACTGATAAGAAAAAAAGGAACATCAATATTTTTTTTACGCAATGCCTCTAAAAAAGCGATACCACCTTGTGCCAATACTTCATCCTGAGATATGATGGCAACCAAGTTAAAATGTTGCTTATGCAGACTATTATAAAGTTCAATGGGGTTGGTAAATGAGTATAATTTCCTACCGCCTAAATTTGCCGCTGAAATAATATTAAAGACATTTTCGGTACAATTTACCAAGGCAATTATTTGATCCTGTGCAGGTACGCTGGTATCCATACTTTTCCAAAATTATTTTCTGATTCTCCTAAGTACAACCTTCAAACGGGCTTCTAATTCTTTAGGATTAAATGGCTTCACTAAATAATCATCGGCACCTGCTTCCAAGCATTTAATGATCATTTCTGAACTTTCCTCACCGGATAATATAACAATAGGAATAGTATTGAAAAAATCGCTGGCTTTCAATTGTTTGGTAAGATCTAATCCACCCATAACCGGGGTGTTCAGATCAGAAATAATTAAATCCGGCACATTGCCTTGTTGCAAAAAAGCCATGGCATCAACACCATCCTTAAAAATTTCCACTTCATATTGATTGCCGAGGTATTTTTTAAGAATTAGCTGCATCGTCATCTCATCTTCAACAACAACGATTTTTAAAGTATCAGAATTTGTAAAACCCATTGTAAATATCGATTGATTTTAAAATATAAATATATATAATCCCTAGCATACATTACTTATATACCCTATTAATTTATCCTTTAAATAAAGTAAAGAACATACTACACGTTTTTGCTATATCTTAGTCATAGCTTTATAGGCAAATCATTTACATACATATGAGACCAATAAGTATCCCTCCTTATATTCAACAGCTGTATCAAAATAAACCGGCCATTCTAGCTGCTCAACCATTGATTGCAACTGCTTATCATGCACTTCGCAAATCCGGTCCTCCGGATGTTTCCATTGTAATGCCAGCCTATAATGAGGAAGAAAATATTCTACAAACATTGCTCTCCCTAGCTAATAATGAAACCAAATGGGCAGTAGAAATTGTGGTGGTGAATAATAATTCAAAAGACCAAACCGAAACCCTTGTTAAAGCAACCGGGATCCCTTGTATTACCGAACTTAAACAGGGTATCACCGTTGCCCGAAATGCAGGGCTGGCAGTAGCTACCGGGAAATATATATTGAATGCCGATGCTGATACTATATATCCAAAGGATTGGATCGAACAAATGATCAAACCATTGGCAGAGCGGGAAAATATTGCCGCCGTATATGGCCGTTTCTCTTTTATTCCTATTGCAGGCACTCCCCGTTTTACTTATTTCATCTATGAATATTTTGCAGATCTATCTCGCTGGATCAATAAAACATTCCGAGATGAAGCCATGAATGCCTATGGATTTAATTCTGGTTTTAGAAGAGAGCAAGGATTACAGGTAGATGGTTTCAACCATCCGGTTGGTACTAATGAAGACGGGTGGTTGGCGCTAAAACTAAGAGAAAAAGGATATGGTAATTTGTATTATGTAACCGCCATCAGCGCACTTGTATGGACTACCGACCGTCGCATACAAATTGATGGAGGTTTGTGGAAGGGAACGATCAAAAGACTCAAAAGATTGGTTGGGTTGTAATTGCTAATTTGAAATTAACAAGAGTAGCCGTACCTTTCATACTTAAGTACATTTATGAAAGCATTGCTTTGTACGGAATTTGGCTTACCAAAAAATTTATCGGTTACTAATATCGAATTACCTCCGCCACAGGATAAAGAAGTGCGTATTACTGTTTATACATGTGGCGTCAATTTTCCTGATACCCTCATCATTCAAAATAAATATCAATTTAAACCTCCATTGCCATTTACACCGGGCGGCGAAGTGGCCGGTATAATAACAGCCGTGGGGAGTGCTGTAAAACATGTAACTATTGGAACAAGGGTATTAGCCTTAAGTATTTGGGGTGGTTTTGCTGAAGAGATCAATGTAGATGCCTCCCGTGTTTTTCCCATTCCTCCGGCTATGAATTTTCTTACCGCCGCATCCACCTTATACACTTTTGGAACTTCTTACCATGCCTTAAAAGACCGCGCCAAATTACAAAAAGGAGAAACCGTTTTGATATTAGGCGCAGCAGGTGGCGTAGGTTCAGCCGCTATCATGCTTGCCAAACAAATGGGGGCTACGGTAATTGCCGCCGCATCCTCAGCCGATAAACTTAGATTTTGCGAAGCAATAGGCGCTGATTTTTGTATTAATTATTCGGAAGAAGACTTACGCGCTCGTTTAAAATCAATAACCCAAGATAAAGGTGTTGATGTTATATACGATGCTGTAGGCGGCAAATTAGCAGAGCCATCTTTTAGAAGTATTGCCTGGAATGGCAGATATTTGGTTGTAGGCTTTGCCACAGGAGAGATACCACAACTTCCATTCAATTTACCCTTACTTAAAGGAGCTTCGATTATGGGTGTTTTTTGGGGAAGTTTTGCCGAAAGGGAGCCCGCCAATAGTCTACAAAATATGATGGATCTTGTTAAATGGTTACAGACCAGAAAAATTCATCAACCCCTATATAAAATTTATTCGCTCGATGAAGCTGCCATTGCTATTCAAGATCTTATAGACAGAAAAGTATTAGGGAAAGCCATTGTAGAAATTAAAAAAGAAAATCAAGGGCCTTCAACGAATCAAGAATCTATAGATACCCAAAAAGAAATTTCCATACCTACTCCATCAAATAAACTCCATATAAAAGGAAAACAAGAAATTAAAGAACATATTGGCAAAACAATCGGTCCATCAGACTGGTTAACTATTACTCAAGAAATGATAAATACTTTTGCCAACACTACACTCGATTTTCAATGGGTACATACCGATGTTGAAAAAGCAAAAATAATTTTACCCGAAGGAAAAACTATTGCGCATGGGTTTCTTACGCTATCATTGGTTTCACAGTTTTTTTATAAGTTAATTACCATCGAAAATGTTTCCTCCTTTTTCAATTACGGTTTAAATAAGGTTCGATTTATTTCATCTGTTCCAGTAAATAGCAAAATTAGATTACACGCAAGCTTACAACAACTAGAAGAACAACCAAATGGATCAATTAAACTTTTTCTTAACTGCACTATTGAAAAAGAAGGAAGTGAAAAACCCGTACTCGCAGCAGAAATCATTTCCCTCATCACATAACCCCTATCCCATAACCCGTAACCCGTATCCCGTAACTCATAACCATGGCAACCTATACAAATTTACATTTTCTGCGCTTCTTACTCTTTGAAGTGCATCCCGTAAAAGAATTATTCAACTATTCTCGCTTTGCCC
>JAIEQT010000095.1 GCA_019747455.1 Chitinophagaceae bacterium
GAATCTTGCCTTTTTCAGTAATTTCTTAAGTACCCGAATCTGCTGCCTTCTTAAATTATTTTGCGGTAAGCGTAATGCTTTTAAAATGGTATTAGGTAATTTAAGATCAATTATCGGCATCGTTAGCTACAACAGTTTACAGCCCACGAAGCTAAAAAAAATTGGCTATCGATACCACTTTTTATAGGGTGAGCGGCTAAAGTTAAGGGTTTTAGCTACTCTTACCTGTATAGAATAGTAGCTATCCTTTACATCCGGGTTGCCGCGAGGCTGCCATCCTGGCTCGGCACCCTTAATTACCTCATCTCCCCTAAAAGCTAATGAGTAAGCATAAGGAGATATACTGCCTTTGGTAGGATATGCCTTTGAACTTACATCATCCAAGTTATCTGTACTGGTAAATCGATAGCCCAATTCTACTCCAATAGTG
The DNA here is from genome assembly GCA_019747455.1 of Chitinophagaceae bacterium. GTDB lineage: Bacteria > Bacteroidota > Bacteroidia > Chitinophagales > Chitinophagaceae > Sediminibacterium. Next base: position 431 of record JAIEQT010000095.1, read on the forward strand.
TACATTTCGCCCACCGGCACTCTAAAGCCCAAACCCGCTACCATACATGTTTCCTGGGTGTCGTACGCTTTTTGTAGGGTGTTCACCGCCTTTTTTCCCTCTTGTAATAGAGCGGCAACTGCCGTTGGTTGTCCGCTCGTTCCCACATATTTTAGCTGTACTTTATTTCCATTTCTATCGATGGTAGTTGGATTAAAGAAGAAAACCCCGGGCCCTCCAAATAAATAGGGGGTTATCATCACATTCTCCGAATTAAAAATATCGACTTCTGCAAGAACGCTTAATTCCCATATATCACTTTTAAAATTGAGATTACGGTTACGTGTTGGCCAATAGGGCGATTTTTTATCGTCGCCCCTCACTTGCAGATAAGCCACATTGAAACGAGCGCGCACCCTCGACCCAAGACTCAGGCCAATATCGCCACTAATACTGGGAGACATTTGTTGGAAAAAAGCCGGGGTTGAAATAAGATCCCCAAAATAGGCGCTTGCTCCACTGGAAAAGCCGGCTGTAATCTGTGCTTTTGAAAGGCTAGCACTGCTAAGAAGAAGTACCAGCAAAATGAGGTTTTTAAGCATATTGTTTTTCATGATCCAAAGCTCTTCAGATTACCTCTTTGCGTATTTCAGCGAATCTTCAGCTGATGATAGTTTTTAAGCAAGTTGCTTTGTAGTAGAAGAACTACACTAAAAGTGCCGTAAACACTGCACTTAGACCGTTTTTGACCAGTTAATTTAGTGGCGGAATATGTAGAAAATACTGTTAGAAAATCGGCAAAAACCAAATACTGCTTAAAACCAAACATAGATGGATCAGCTCGCACAAGCCATACAAGAACAAAAGAGAGCAAATACTTTTAGGGGTTTGGTAAATGGTATGAACCAAATGGTTGTGGCTATTTATAGTGATTTGAGTATTGGGTTTGCCAACAAAAAGTGGATTGAAGTTATTGGCATAAAAGCCATTCAATCTCAACAATTAGATAGCTATTTTTTACAAGGTGAAGCTGTTTTCATGGAATATTTCAAACAAGTGGTACAGGAAGAAGAACCTCCCCGCCAATTGCTGCCACATATTTGGATGGAGAATGTGGATAAGCAAACTATGATCTTGGAGTTTACCATCATTCCTTTTTTTGAATTAAATAATATTAGAAAAAGTTGGGCCGTATTTTTTACGGATGTAACCAAACATATTCAGGCAGAAGAAGAACTCAAAAAAATGGCCGAACAAGAGAGAAAATTAAATGAAATGAAAAGCAGCTTTGTGAGTTTGGTTTCGCATGAGTTACGCACACCTTTGTCCGTCATCTTATCAAGTAGTGAGTTGATCGGACTAGCGGCCGAGAAAGCAGGTTTAGGAAAAAATTTTTTCGGTACAAAATATATCGGCAGAATTAATGATCAAGTAGATAAAATGTCGCAGTTGCTGAATGATTTTTTATATGTAAGTAAAATTGAGTCTAATAGCATTGTGGCAAACCCCCAATCAACAAATATTCATGCTTTTATTCAACAGTTGATTAGAGATCATTACCATCCTTGGAAGGATGGTAGAACGCTACGTTTAGTGCTATCTGCCAAAAAAGAAGCAGTATGGATAGATATAGTGCAGCTCAAGCATATTCTATGCAATTTAATAGACAATGCGTTTAAATATTCTGCTACTAAAGAAGCTCCTATACTACGTGTAACTATGCGAAAAAAAAGTTGGAGCTTATTGCTGATAGATCATGGAATCGGAATTCCTACTGCTGAACTCAATTCCTTATTTAAGGCTTTTGTGCGTTGCTCAAATGTGGGCAATACAGAGGGTACCGGCGTAGGGCTGATGATTGTGAAATACTTCATCACACTCAACAAAGGCAATATCACTGTTAGAAGTAGCGAAGGAAAAGGTACTGCTTTTTTACTTGAGTTTAATAATCAATTAATAAACCATAACTAATGAATATGAACCACCCGACTGTATTAATGGTAGAGGATCATAAAGAGCTCCGAGAATCTTTATACGAAAGCTTATCCTTCTCTACAAAAGTAATTGCTGTATCGAATGGTATTGATGCCTTAGCCGTATTGAAATCTGAATTACCGGATATTATTTTACTCGACATCATGCTCCCTTTTCCACTGGATGGATTTTCCATTTTACGCATTCTAAAAAACGACGCAAAGCTTGCTGCTATTCCCGTTGTATTGATGTCTGCCATAAACAGTGATGATAAAATCAGCATGGGATTAGAAATGGGGGCGAACGATTATATCGTAAAGCCATTCAAAATCAATGACCTGCTACTGAAGGTTAAAAATCTGGTAGCGCTAAAAAAAGAAATGCAAAATCAATTTGAAAAGCAACTGCTACTAAAAGAGGAGGCTAATAATCCGGCTAATTTTGAACAGGAGTTCAAGAAAAACTTCAATATGATCGTTGAAGAAACCATTGACGAAAACACTTTTTCTGTGCAGGAAATTGCGGAAAAACTATCTATGAGCGTGTCAACACTTGAAAGATGGGTTCTTCGTTTTTATCAAACCACCCCTAAGAAATACATTATTAGATCTAAACTAATGAAGGCAGAAATAATGCTTCGCCAAAACCTGGGTTCTGTAAAAGACATTGCCTATACTACAGGCTTTAATTCGGCTCCTTATTTCTGCGCCTGTTTTAAAAAGGAATATGGCAGATCGCCGTTAGCATTTAAACGATCTTCTTCCATGGCATTGGCTAAATAATGACGAATTTTTAATATTAAACAGTGAAAAACCAAAATATCTCAAATTATGTGCTATTTACCTTTGATGAAAAGAAATAAGATGGAGGTCTTAAATTATCGAGAGCGACAAGGAAAAACTTTTGAAGAGATTGAAAGCTCCTCAAAAATGATGGGATACTCCTTTTTACTACTTATCCTAATTGCAGGCTGTTCCATCTTTGTTAAACAACTCGAAAAAAAATCATTGGCTAAGACGAAGCAGGAAATGCTTAATCGTAGCCAAGCATCTCGCTAATCGAATACCTATTACCAATATCCATTTTGCAGTTCGGCTATACATTGCCGGACTGTATTTTTTTACGAATAGCTCCATTGAACCATAAAAATGCTGCCGGTAAGCCTTGCTTTTTTTGTTGGTAGATGTTCCTTTAAAATGAGTTATCTGCAGAGATCCTATATAATGTACTTCAAAGCCCTCCTGTTGCATTCTATAACAAAAATCGATGTCTTCTCCATACATAAAAAATCGCTCATCAAACCCGCCCATTTTTTCAACAACTTCTTTTCTAACCCATAAAAAAGCTCCTGTAAGCGCCCCGGCAGCATGTGTACCATTTTTTGAAAGTCCGCCTAAAGCATAGGCATTGAAAAAGGAAGAGCTAGGAAAAAGTTTAGCCAATCCGATCATTTTGAAAAAAGCAGCCCGCATGCCAGGTATACTTCTTTTACTTTCAGGCAAAAAAACACCATTTCCATTAACCATTTGTACGCCACAGGCACCTACCTGTATATGTTGATTACAATAAGTAAGGATTGTTTCAAAAATATGTTTGGGAACTATTGTATCCGGATTTAAGAAAAGAAAAAAACGACCTTTAGCAACTGCCAGCGCTTGATTATTGGCCTTTGCAAAGCCTTTATTTTCATGATTGATTATCCAGGATACAATGGGAAACTCGTTCTGTAATAACAACCGCTCTTGGTGTACA
>JAIEQT010000526.1 GCA_019747455.1 Chitinophagaceae bacterium
TTAAAGAATCGGTATAAGGTTGTTTCGCAAACATGCGATCATGAGCAAGTATTACAAGTGCATTAGGTTCCTGTGTATATTCCGATTCAAATTTGCTATTGATCAGGTTCATGATTTGGGTAGGACTTTCCTTGGGTGTGCTTCCTTTGATAAAGCCCCATTCAATATCCCATCCAATCACTTTATATCCCAACGAATCGAGTTTATGAGCTACTTTTTCACTTGTTTTGGGTCCGGAAACAACTCCGTTCAGCGCCCAGCTATTCCTACCCGGTAAACGAATGATTTTTACCGGAATATTCATCAATTTTTCTGCCTTTTGAAAGTCGGCAATGGCGCTATCGGCGAGCTTGTAAAAAGTATTATAATTATCGCGGAAGCCGTGGCTATAACTATGGTTTGCCAATAAAAATTGCGGATATCCATTCCGAATGGTATCTATGATTCTTCTTCTACGAGGTTCTATATCATAGTGCATACCAACAGAGAAAAAAGTGGCTTTCACACCTTCTTCTTTGAAAACATTATAACATATAGCGGTACCTGGGGGCTGCGGCGAATCGTCCCATGTAAGAAATATATATTTTTTATTGGGATCAAGGGTTAGGCTACTGCCCGGAGCCGGTTTTTGGGGGGTATTTGATGTAGGTTCTTCGGCCGATGCTGCTGCCTTTTTTTCATTATTTCCGCAAGAACTGGTAAGAATGGATGCTAAAAAAGTGGCAAAAACGAGTATTTTTGAATTCATGGTATGGGTTTAGTTGCCACAAATGTAAAAACTAGCAGGGCGTAACAAATTATTTTTTATCCTCATACGGTTGTTTCTCCACCGATGTGAAGAAAAATTCAAAAAAAAGCATTTAGCGCTTTGTTATTTTGGTAGGTTTACTTACCTTTGCCGTCCGAAAAAATCGGAACAAAAATTAGTGTCATGGCAAGAGTATGTCAGGTAACCGGTAAAAAGCCTATTGTTGGTAACAGTGTTTCTCACTCAAATATCAAAACAAAGCGTCGTTTTTTACCTAATTTACAAAAGAAGCGTTTCTTTTTTGCAGAAGAAGACCGTTGGGTAACGTTAAAGGTATCTGCGGATGCAATTAGAACCATTAATAAAAATGGTTTGAACACCGTAATCAAACAGATGAGAGCGGAGGGTGCTAAAATCTAACTAACACAGTAAACGACCTATACAATGGCAAAGAAAGGTAACAGGGTTCAGGTAATTTTGGAATGTACAGAGCATAAAACAAGTGGTATGCCTGGTACTAGCCGCTATATTACTACCAAGAATAAAAAAAATACGCCTGAGCGTATTGAGTTGAAAAAATTCAACCCTATTTTGAAAAAAGTAACTACTCATAAAGAAATTAAATAGTCATGGCTAAAGTAGCTTCAAAAAACGCGAAAATTAAAGATGCCAAAGCTTCTGCTGAGGCAAAAAACTGGACTAAAGTGATCAAAGCTGTACGTAGCCCTAAAACTGGTGCGTATACATTTAAAGAGCAAATCATTCACAAAGACAAAGTGAAAGATTTCTTATCGGCCAAGTAATTTCAGTAAACAGCATATTCATAAGCTTCCTACTAAGGGAGCTTTTTTGTATTTGGTAATAATAGTACTATGGGATTTTTCGGCAATTTATTCGGCAAAAAAGAAAAGGAAAGCCTGGATCTAGGACTTCAGAAAACCAAAGAAGGATTTCTTTCCAGAATTACAAAAGCGGTTGCTGGTAAAGCTACTGTTGATGAAGAAGTGCTGGATAATTTAGAAGAAGCGCTTATTGGTGCAGATGTAGGCGTAGACACAACATTGGCTATCATACAAAAAATTGAAAAAAGAGTAAAGGAAGATAAGTATCTGAATACAAGTGAATTAAATGGGATACTTCAACAAGAAATTGCATCCATATTAGCCGATCCTGCCGATGACTTAACGAACGATTTCAGTATACAAGGAGCCAAAAAGCCCCATATCATATTGGTTGTGGGGGTTAACGGTGTGGGTAAAACAACTACTATCGGAAAGCTAGCTGCCCGTTTTAAGGCAGCCGGTAATCAGGTTGTTCTAGGAGCAGCCGATACATTCAGAGCCGCGGCGGTTGATCAGCTAACTATCTGGAGTGAAAGGGTGGGAGTGCCCATTGTAAAACAAGCCATGGGATCCGACCCCAGTGCAGTAGCATATGATACCGTTGCCAGTGCCATATCGAAACAAGCCGATATCGTTATTATCGATACTGCCGGTAGATTACATAATAAGATTCATTTAATGGATGAATTGAATAAAATTAAACGGGTAATCCAAAAATTAGTACCCGAAGCACCTCATGAAGTATTGCTGGTGCTGGATGGTTCCACCGGACAAAACGCTATTGAGCAAGCCAAGCAATTCACAGCAGCTACCGATGTTTCGGCACTTGCCATTACCAAGCTCGATGGTACTGCAAAGGGCGGTGTGGTATTGGCTATTGCCCATCAGTTTAACATCCCTGTAAAGTTTATTGGCGTAGGCGAAAAAGTTGAAGATCTACTCCTTTTTAACAAGGAAACCTTTGTACAATCTTTATTTGAATTGAAAGATTAATGTATTTTTCGTGAAAAATTTTTTATGAAAAAACTTGTACTTCTATTCGCATTTACTATCGGAATGTGCGTAGCTGTAAACGCACAATTAGGCAATGTAACAAAGAAAGCCACCCAGGCTGCCGGTAGTGCCGGTTTTGATATTAATAGCATAGCTAAAGGCATTATGGGTAAGTTGGTTCCCGGCTTAAATTTGATGGGAGATCAGGCTCCCAAATTGAACGAAGAAGTGATGAACTTCTTAAAAAAGAAAGCCGGTATTATGTCGCTGAAAGCCAGCAACGCAGCAGAATACACAAAGCAACAAACAGACCTGTTTAATAATTTAAAAAACAGACTTGGATTTATTTTAAAGCCTGATCAGTTCAAAAAGTTTTTGGCTTTGCGTCCGGCTGCGAGCGACAAATCAAACCCCCTTACCCATTTATTTAATTAGAAAGTATAACGGATGGCTAATCCACCCCATCCACCTTCAAAATAATTATAGCCGATAATATTAAAGGAGGGCTGCCAATCGAAACTAAGGTTGAGTGGTGCTCCTTTAATTTTATAATCCAGCCCTAAAATACCATCAACGCCAATAGCAACACCACTTTCTCTGGTTGGGTATCTGTTTTTCCAACTATCACTCCATACACCTACATGGCCGCCCCCGCCCACATACCATTGTAAACCTTCGGCACCTGTTATCGGGAAATGCAATTCATACAAACCGGTTAAACGAAAACCATCATTGGATAAATAGCCAAGGCCTTCTACCGCTTTTCCTTTGCCAACAAAATGTTTAACGCTTACAGCAGCCGGATATAGTTTTACACCAAGTGCTGTTTTATAACTGGTTCCGGTATTTACTTGCTGACCCTGGGTATAATACGCCCCACCCAAGAGGAATAAAAAAATGAATAGTTTTTTCATGGTTGTTTTTTCTTCATCTAATAAAAAATCGTGCCAAAAAATATTTACTGGTAAGCGGTTTTCATTTAGGTTTGTATCATGCAGTCATTTACAACATTGATAGATCAGTTCAATAAACATTTTTCCGCCAGTCATTTTCCTCAATATCCTGCTAGTTTATATGCGCCCTGTGATTATTTTTTAGGAATTGGCGGAAAAAGGATTCGTCCGGTTTTATGCTTAATGGGTAACGAGTTATTCGATGAAATACATAATGATGCTTTTGCCGTAGCTACTGCTGTTGAATTGTTTCACAATTTTACATTGGTGCACGACGATATCATGGACAACGCCTCACTGAGGAGAGGTATGCAAACAGTTCATGTGAAATATAATCCCAGTACGGCATTATTAGCAGGGGATGTAATGATGATCAGAGCCTATGAATACCTTAATACTATTCAGGCTGCTCATTTACATAGAATCATAAAACTTTTTAATACTACAGCCAAAGAAGTTTGTGAAGGACAACAAATGGATATGGATTTTGAAAAACAGGCTACTGTTTCATTGGATGATTATATCAACATGATAGGATTAAAAACCTCTGTACTATTAGCTGCTAGTTTACAAATGGGGGCTATGCTTGGGGGGGCCAGCG
>JAIEQT010000051.1 GCA_019747455.1 Chitinophagaceae bacterium
GTTTTCCAGGAACTTATCAAATAAGTAAGGGGTATGGTAAAAATTATTAAAAGCATCATTCACTTTTCGTTACGTCATAGATATATGGTTTTTTTCTTAACCGCTATCCTGGCGGTTGTAGGATATATCAGTTATCAAAATACCCCTATTGAAACATTTCCGGATGTAACCAATACACAGATCATTATCATCACCCAATGGCCGGGACGAAGCGCAGAAGAAGTGGAGAAATTTGTTTCTGTTCCCCTCGAAACAGCCCTGAACTCGGTGGTTAAAAAAACCAACTTACGCACTACCTCCTCTTTCGGACTATCTTATATCAGAATCATTTTTGAAGATGATGTTACCGATGATTTTGCCCGACAACAAGTACGAAGTAGAATAGGTAATGTTGATTTACCGGATGGCATAAAACCTGATGTACAGCCGCCTTACGGCCCTACTGGAGAAATATATCGATATACCCTTAAAAGTGCTATTAGGAATATCAGAGAATTGTATACCATTCAAGATTGGGTGCTCGATCGGGAGTTTAAAAAAGTACCCGGTGTGGCCGACGTGAATAGTTTTGGAGGGGAAGAAAGAAGTTTTGAGGTAAGCGTGAATGCAAATTATCTCTTGAAATACGGTCTTACTTCATTAGATGTATACAATGCTATTGGTAGAAGTAATATTAATGTGGGGGGTGATGTAATTGAAAAAAACGGACAAGCCTATGTTGTTAGAGGAATCGGACTACTCAATAATATCAGTGAGATTGAGAATATTATCGTTACCAAAATTAATACAGTACCCATTCTCGTAAAGAATTTGGCTATGGTAAAAGAAGCCGGTAAACCCCGGTTAGGATTGGTAGCGAAAGATACTGTAGGTGATGTGATAGAAGGCATTGTGATTATGCGCAAAGGAGAAAATCCAACTGAAGTATTGAACCGATTACACGAAAAAGTAAAAGAGTTAAATGAAATAATATTACCAGCCGATGTTAAGCTGGTACCGTTTTATGATCGGATGGTATTAATGGATTATGCAACCGAAACGGTTATTCATAATCTTATAGAAGGGATAATATTGGTGACAGTTATTGTTCTTTTGTTCATGGCCGATTGGAGAACCACCGTTACCGTAAGCATTATTATACCACTTTCTTTACTCTTCGCTTTTATGTGTATGCGATTGAAAGGAATGTCGGCAAACTTGCTTTCGATGGGCGCAGTAGATTTTGGAATTATTATAGATGGAGCTGTGGTAATGGTAGAAGGATTATTTGTAGCCCTCGACCATAAAGCAAAAGAAGTGGGCATGGAGAAGTTTAACAAGCTAGCAAAACTAGGGTTGTTCAAACATGTTGGTACAGAAATGGGTAAAGCCATTTTCTTTTCGAAGATTATTATCTTAACCTGTTTGGTACCCATTTTTGCCTTTCAAAAAGTGGAGGGCAAAATGTTCTCTCCACTGGCTTATACCTTAGGTTTTGCTTTACTGGGCGCTTTATTATTTACACTTACTTTGGTTCCAGCTCTTTCAAGTATTCTACTCAGGCAAAATGTAAAAGAGAAACATAATCCGGTGGTGCATTTTTTTGAAAATGGTGTACGGACTTTATTTGAATTTGCCTATAAGCGACCTAAATCGAGTATGCTGGTGGCGGTGATTGTAATGGTACTTAGTTTTGCTTCTGCCGGTTTATTGGGATCAGAATTTTTACCGGAATTAGATGAAGGTGCTCTTTGGGTAAAAACACAATTACCGATGAGTGCTTCCCTCAATCAATCGAAGGAAATAGCTACCAAAATGAGTGCTATGATCCGACAGTTTCCGGAGGTAAAACATACGCTCTCACAAATTGGAAGAACCAATGATGGTACGGATCCAAAAGGGTTTTTTAATGTTGAAATAGCCGTTGATCTTTACCCAAAATCGGAATGGAGAGAAGGTGTGAATACCAATATGCTGATTGATAGTATTAATCAGCAATTACAACAGATACCCGGTTTATTACTGAACTATTCTCAACCGATCAGAGATAATGTGGAAGAAGCCGTAGCAGGTGTACCGGCATCCTTGGCTGTAAAAATATTCGGACATGATTTTATTGTACTCGATTCGCTAGCCAATAAAGTAAAAGCAACATTAGCAACCGTAAGTGGTATTGCCGATTTAGGCGTATTGCGTAATCTGGGACAACCTGAATTCAGAATTGAGCTAGATCAACAAAAAATGGCACTTTATGGCATTAATACAGCAGATGCCCAATCGGTAATTGAAATGGCTGTTGGGGGTAAAGCCGCCACACAATTATATGAAGGCGAACGCCGATTCGATATCAGAATCCGCTATCAAAAAGACTTTAGAGATACAGAAGAGAAAATTGAACAATTGATGATCCCTACACAAGATGGAAGTAAAATTCCCATCAATGAAATATCAACCATTCGCACACTTACCGGTCCTGCTTTTATTTACAGGGATAATAATAGCAGGTATATTCCGGTTAAATTTTCTGTTCGGGGTCGCGATTTAGGAAGTACAATAGCAGAAGCCCAAGAGAAAATGAATAAAGCGATTGAGTTACCTAAAGGATACCGTATGTCTTGGAACGGTGAATTTGAAAATCAACAAAGAGCTACCAAAACATTGGGTAATGTTGTACCACTCTGTTTGATTGGTATCTTCTTATTGCTCTTCATCACTTTTGGAAATGCTAAGGATGCTATTCTAACTATTCTCAATGTACCTTTTGCTTTGATTGGTGGCATATTAGCCCTACATATCACAGGCATTAACTTTAGCATTAGCGCCGGTATTGGATTCATCGCACTATTTGGTGTGTGTATTCAAAATGGAGTGATCTTGATAAGTGTTTTCAAAAAAAATATAGAAGCCAAAATCCCTTTACACGAAGCCATTTTGCAAGGTGTAATTTCAAGGGTTCGTCCGGTAGTGATGACAGCCCTAATGGCTGCTATAGGCTTATTACCTGCTGCTTTAAGTACCGGTATTGGTAGTGAAACGCAAAAACCGCTGGCCATAGTAGTAATTGGAGGTTTAACTACTTCTACTATTTTAACACTACTCATTTTACCAATCATCTATTCCTTGGTTTATCAATTTCTTCACTCCAGAAAAAATGTACGTTTATTAAAAAAACTTGGAGCAACCTAATATTATGAGAAAAGAAAGTCTTTTTTGTTTGTTTATGGTAGGCTGCCTGTACTGTTTGGGGCAGACAGATTCTTCATTCAAAGAACGAAAATTTTCTTATCACTTTCAAGCTACTACTATTTCTCAGGGAACAAATAAGTTCACATCGCCTTATGCCGGTGGTAATAGTTTTTTACCTACAGAACCTACCCGTACTTCTATTACCAGTACCGCTTTTTTGGCATATAAACCTTTTCGAAATACCTATATCGTTTTCAATCCGGAAGTGGCCGGAGGTCGCGGGTTGAGTAGTACTACAGGTATTGCAGGTTTCCCGAACGGAGAGATATATAGAGTTGGAAATCCTAATTTACAGTTGTTTATTGCCCGATTGTATATTGAGAAAAGATTCCCTTTAAATCATGTGAAAGAAAATGTTTGGGACGAACCAAATCAAATTCAAGAAAAAACAAATAATGCCTATTTCTCGGTACTGCTAGGTAAATTTTCTCTTACTGATTTTTTTGATGACCTACCAATGTCGAATGATCCTCGAACACAATATTTGAATTGGTCGCTAATGGGCAGCGGTGCCTGGGATTATACGGCAAATACGAGGGGATATACAATGGGTGCCGTATTTCAATATGTTAAAAAAAATTGTGCACTGAAAGCCGCCATCACAACGGTACCAACGGAAGCTAATGGTCCTACCCTTCAGCTCAAACCTGGGAAAGCCATGGGTACCGTTATTGAATATAGTCACGAAAGTATTTTTAGCAGAAGAAACAAAATCAAAACATCTATTCATGCCGGTATTTTTTATAATAATGCTCGCATGGGTAACTATAATCAATCCATTAAAAATGCAGGTATCACTACTCCGGATATTACAGATACTAGAAAATATGGAAGAGTAAAAGCGGGTATTTATGCAGGTTTGAACACCGATTATAAGCATATCCACCATTTCCTGAGTGCCAGTTGGAGTGATGGTAAAAATGAAA
>JAIEQT010000522.1 GCA_019747455.1 Chitinophagaceae bacterium
GAACTCTATACTTTTTATTGATGAAATCCATTTGCTTGTTGGTGCGGGAGCAAGTGGAGAGGGTGCTATGGATGCAGCCAATATATTGAAATCTGCATTAGCGAGAGGAGAGTTGAGAGCCGTAGGAGCTACTACCCTAAATGAGTATCAAAAATATTTCGAAAAAGATAAAGCTTTAGAGCGCCGGTTTCAGAAAGTAATGATAGATGAGCCAACGGTTGAAGATGCTATATCTATATTACGGGGATTAAAAGACAGATATGAAACACACCATCATGTACGGATAAAAGATGAAGCCATTATTGCTGCAGTTGAATTATCAAACAGGTATATCACTGATCGTTTCTTGCCGGATAAGGCCATTGATCTGATAGATGAGAGCGCTGCTAAATTAAGACTTGAAATGAATTCTATGCCCGAGGAGTTAGATAAGCTAGAGCGACAAATACGGCAGCTGGAGATTGAAAGAGAGGCTATTAAGCGGGAGAATGATGAAGAAAAACTAAGAGAATTGGCTATAGAAATCAGTAACCTCGCCGTAGAAAGAGATACGCTGAAAGCAAAATGGAAACAAGAAAAAGAATTGGTTGAACATGTACAAGATGCTAAACAAAAAATAGAACAATTAAAATTGGAAGCTGAACAAGCTGAACGAAACGGTGATTATGGATTAGTAGCAGAAATTCGATATGGTAAAGTAAAAGAACAAGAAAAAATTATTGAGCAATATGCTATACAATTAGCGGAGACTACTGAGAAGCGTTTGTTGAAGGAAGAAGTAGATGCAGAAGATATTGCCGAAAATGTTGCCAAAGCTACGGGTATTCCTTTGGCAAAAATGTTACAATCGGAAAGAGAAAAGTTATTGCATTTAGAAGAAGAATTGCATCATAGGGTTGTTGGTCAGGAGGAAGCTATCACTGCCGTGGCAGATGCCATCAGGCGGAGTAGAGCCGGTTTACAAGATCCTAAAAAGCCAATTGGTTCATTTATTTTTTTGGGAACAACCGGAGTAGGTAAAACAGAATTGGCTAAAGCATTGGCTGATTATTTATTTGATGATGAATCGATGATGACCAGGATCGATATGAGTGAATATCAAGAGAAACATACAGTATCTCGTTTAGTAGGTGCGCCCCCTGGTTATATAGGTTATGATGAAGGTGGGCAACTTACGGAAGCTGTTCGTAGAAAACCCTATAGTGTTGTTTTACTTGATGAGATTGAAAAAGCTCACCCAGATGTATGGAATGTTTTATTACAGGTATTAGATGATGGCAGATTAACCGATAATAAAGGTCGCACGGTTAATTTTAAAAATACAATCATTATTATGACTAGCAATTTGGGTAGTCATTTAATTCAAGATGCGTATGAACAAGAAAAGTCAGATATAGAAAAAGCTGCGGAGAAAGCTAAAATAGAAGTACTTGCTCTGTTAAAGCAAACAGTACGACCTGAATTTTTAAATAGGGTAGATGAGATTATTATGTTTGCACCACTTACCAGAACTGATATTAAAGGAATCGTATCGATTCAATTACAGCAATTGAAAAAGCAAGTTGCAGATAATGGGCTTTCCATATCTTTTAGTGACTATTTAATCGATTTTTTAATAGATCAGGGATATAATTCGCAGTTTGGGGCGCGGCCTTTAAAGAGACTAATACAAAAGCAAATCGTTAATGGATTGAGTAAGAAAATTTTATCAGGAGATATCGACAAATCTAAATCTGTATTGATCGATGTGTTTGATGGACTGGTCGTTTTTCGTAATGAAGAAAATTGATTTATCTTACCCTGATGAAAAAACAGGACGCTATACAATTTATAGCTCAACTCCATCAATTCGAAGAACAAGGAGAGAAAACAGGCTGGACTTATTTAATTGTGCCCGGTGAAATCGCAGCGGAGTTGAGGCCAGGAAGTAAAAAGTCATTTCGGGTAAAAGGCAAGCTCGATAACTATGATATAAAATCCATTGCGCTTATTCCTAAAGGAGATGGCGATTTTATTCTGCCCTTTAATAAAGATATGCGGCAAGCTACCAAAAAAAGGAAAGGAGCTATGGTTATCGTTAGCATTACTTTAGATACAGATGATATTGCTTTGCCCAATGGTTTTGCCGAATGTTTGGATGATGAACCAGTAGCAAAACAGTTTTTTAGTGAAATGAAATTATCTCATCGCAATTATTTTATTAAATGGATACAAGGTGTAAAATCTGAAGCTGCTCAAGCCAAACGAATGGCTATGGTTATCGATGCATTGGGTAGAAAACAAAACTTTGTAGACATGATCCGGTCGAATAAAAAAAGCTAATACGCTGCATCGATTTTAGAGAATATTTGTTAAAATTTTGTTGTTGGGGCAACGGGATATTTTCTTCCTGTATCTATTTCTTTGTTATTCACCAAAACTTTAATGCATGAAAGATTGGCCTACCGGGCATGTATATTCTTGTATTGAAGTAAAACAAAGTAATATGAAGCAACGCTACCCAAAAACCTCAAACATGAAAAAAACAAACACCTTCTATTTTGTTGCCATTTGTTTGGCAATAACTATGTTTATTCTTGCTTCTTGTAACAAGAATACATCTTTGGAATCTGCTTCAGGTCAGCAAGCTGTTTCGTTGTATTTAACCGATGGCCCCGGTTTTTTTGATAAAGTGAATGTAGATATCCGATCAGTTAAACTATTGGTTGATACAAGTAAAAACACAAGAAATAATGATTCTTGCAATTGGGATCGAGTGGGTAGCACTCCATCCCGCAGAGACTCTTCATTGGTATGGGAAGATCTGCATGTGAAAGCCGGTATCTATGATATCTTAGCCCTGCGTAATGGGGTAGATACCCTATTGGCTTCTAAAACAATTGTAAAAGGAGCCATTCGCTTGATACGCATCGATATTGGTACTAACAATAGTTTGGTAAAAGACAGTGTAACCTATCCTGTTAATTTACCTACTAACTTCCCGGGCTATGTTTTGATAAAATTACGTGGACATGAATTTGAAGAGTTCTTGCCCAATCGTACAAGATTATGGCTCGATTTTGATATTAGTCGCTCTATTGTACAAGAAAGAAATAATCAATTTTATTTAAGACCCTGGATTGCATTCTTTACGGTAATTAATACAGCTAGTGTTTCGGGTAAAGTATTGCCAAATGATGCTAAAACGGTGATAACTGTATTCAATAATACTGATACCGCCTATGCTTTGCCAAATAAAGCAGGTGAGTTCAAATTAAGAGGGTTAAAAGATGGAACATATTCGGCATACTTTAATGCCTCCAATGGCTACAAAGACACAATAATCACCAATATTGTAGTCAGTAAAACAAGAGAGGCTAAACTCGGAACAATTACCCTCAGGAAATAATATCTTATAGAAGTTTCATAATACCTCGCCCCTAGCAGAATATTGTTAGGGGCTTTTTGTATCTTGTAATATGCAAGATACTTTTTTACTGTATGGTGCTAATGGATATACCGGAAAGCTCATTATTCAAGCCGCGTTGGAAAAAGGGCTAAAGCCCGTTATTGCTGGAAGAAATGCGGAGCAGATTCGTACCCTCGCAACAGACTACGGGTTAAATTATCGTGTATTCGATCTCAGCGATGAACAATTAATTATTGAGGCTATAAAAGAGTACCCATTAGTACTACATGCTGCAGGTCCGTTCAAGTTTACAGCAGAGCCCATGATGAGGGCTTGTATAAAAGCGGGCGTTCATTATTTAGATATTACCGGAGAAATTACAGTTTTTGAATTAGGAAAAAAAATGAACGAAATAGCGAAACAAGAAAATGTGATGATTATGTCGGGTGTGGGATTTGACGTAGTACCTACGGATTCATTAGCCTTATTTTTAGCGAAGAAACTTCCGAGTGCTACGCATTTACAGCTGGCATTTGCCACATTAGGAGGGTTTCTTTCTCATGGAACGGCGGCAACCATGAATGAAGGAATGGGTGATGGGGGTGTGGTAAGATTAAATGGGAAAATGGTTAAAAAACCTTTGGGACATAAATCGATGACTGTGGATTTTGGTATAAAAAAAATATTTGTGATGACAATCCCCTGGGGAGATATTTCTACTGCCTACACTACAACGGGTATTCCTAATATTGAAACGTTTACCAGAGCATCTCAA
>JAIEQT010000396.1 GCA_019747455.1 Chitinophagaceae bacterium
GCTACAATAATTCAACCGATCAGTAATAGGTGTGATTTGATACAGCGGCCTACGTTCTGCCAGTTTCTCAAATGCACGGTGTATATAGCCAACGGTTTGATCGGTGCTCACCACGCGTTCTCCATCGAGCTCCATAATATTTTGAAATACGCCATGCGTAGCGGGGTGAGTAGGCCCTACATTGAGCGTAGTTGTTTGCTGCTCAATAGAATTTTCCGGTAATGTTATATGTTGTTCTATCATCTTCCGAACATTTCATCGTCTTTATCAATACGGGTTTGATCTTCTAGCGGATATTCCTTGCGCAATGGGAAATAATCCATTTCATCCACATTTAAAATCCTTTTTAAGTTAGGATGACCCACGAAGTTCACCCCAAAAAAATCGTAGGTTTCGCGCTCCATCCAATTAGCTGTAGCAAATAATTTAGTAGCGGTATACACATCTGGTGTAGCTACTGATGTGAATACTTTAAACCGAATGCGTACGTTTTCTTGTAAATTATGCAAATGATATACTACAGCAAGTTCCCGACCCTTATCATCCGGATAATTTACGGCACAGAGGTCGGTCAGAAATGTAAAACCAAGTGATGCCTCATCGTATAGAAATTGCAAAACTTTTAAATTATTTTCTTTCGCAGACTCGAAAGAAAGCATCCCATAATTTTCTTCGAAACCATATACTTGGTCGCCGAATTTTTCGGTTAGCTTTTCTTGTATGTATTGATTTGTTACAGCCATTATGTTTGTTCGACCGCTTCGCGGTCTAATTTATTTGTAAATAACTTAACTACTGTATCCCATAACTATTCAACAATGCCTTATACTGAACGCTGTTTCGGCGGCGGATACTTTCTTGTCCTACCAATTCCTGTACTTTCATAAACCCATCTAAAATTGCTTCAGGTCGGGGTGGACATCCCGGCACATACACATCTACCGGAATTACCTGATCAATGCCTTGTAATACACTATATGTATCGAAGATTCCGCCGCTAGACGCACAAGCCCCTACCGCAATTACCCAACGCGGCTCTGCCATTTGGAGATATACTTGTCTGAGTACAGGCCCCATTTTCTTAGCTATAGTACCCATTACCATGAGCAAATCGCACTGACGGGGTGAAAAGCCAACTCGCTCCGAACCAAAACGAGCTAAATCATAATGAGATCCCATAGTGGCCATAAATTCAATACCACAGCAAGATGTAGCAAAAGGCAAAGGCCATAGTGAATTTTTACGTGCCAACCCTACCACATCACTCAACTTCGTGGTAAAGAACCCTTCCCCCGAATACCCCTCTGGCGCTTCTACAGAAGTAATTGCATCAGCTGTTTTAGCAACAATAGGGTGAACATTAAATCTTACCGGACGTGACATAAAATCAATTAATAATTATGAATTCAGGATTAATAGTTTTTCAATACTAATAACCCAGAAATATTTAGCTATGTTCAGTTATCAAGAATTAATTCTTAATTCTTAATTCCTAATTCTTAATTCCTAACTCTAATCCTCCCACTTCAATGCTCCTTTCTTTATGATATAGGTAAAGCCTACCAAGAAAAAAGCAACAAACATCAATACTGCAAAAAAGCCATTCCATCCCAACTCCTTAAAGTTCACAGCATAAGGATAGAAAAAGATCACTTCTACGTCAAATAAAACAAACAGGATCGCAACCAGGAAATACTTGATAGCCATTGGCTGACGGGCATCGCCATGGCTTTCTATACCGGAGGCGAAGTTTTCCAGCTTATCGGCTGTTTTTCGTTTTGGACCAACCAAGGCAGAAAGCCCTATCATGGTGGCTACAAAACCTGCGGCAAAAATGAGCTGTATTCCAATGGGAAAATAATTGTCAGCCGAACTGCTGGCACTAGCATCTAAAATAGAAACAGTTAACCAATCCATATTTATCTTTGAGTACGCAAAAATAAGCTTGTGCAGCATATAAAAGAAAAACTCCTCGTGAAGAGGAGTTTATTTCTTTATTTATTTTTTGGGGGCCGGGGTTCCGTTCCCTTTTCCGCCTCCTGCGGGCTGTTTAGCAGGGGGTTTGGAGTAATAATCTACCACTTTTTGGGCTTTAGCTTTTTGATCAGCGCCCAACTTATTTATTTCATCGGTAGGATCGGGGTATAATTGGATCATTTTGTCGCAAACTTCAACTGCCTTTTGTGCCGTTGCTATACACTGATCAACTGCTGGTGTTTTAGTTCCGTCGCTTTTAACTTTAAAATCAGGGTCTTTTTGTAAAGCATTGTACTTATTCACATAAAAAACCAAGGCATAGATATAGTTTTGCGAAATTTTGCTCTTATTCTTAGCAACATCGTTTGCATAAAAATTATTCAAATAATCTAAATGCTCAAGTGCTATGCCCTTGGAAGAATCAGGATCTAGCGCTAATGCAGCTCTACGGAAAAAGCTAACAGGCTGGGTTCTATCGGGGAAAGCCTGCATATAGGCTTTCGCCAATTCAATCGTTTGTAAATATTCTTTGGCATTGAATGCAGCACTCGTTAGCGCATAATGATCGGCTTCAGATAAAGTGCCCTTGAGTTCCATTTTTCGCTTCATCCATTTTAGCTGCTCAGGGAAAATTTTTGCTTTCCCAAATATGGCAGCAGCCTGATCCATAAAATCTATTTGATTTTTCTTAACGGTATCAAGCGAAAGTGCTTTCTCAACATAACCCGAAGCTAGGGCTTCACTTCCGGGAAATTTAGAAACGATTTTTAAAGCCAATTCATAATCAGGTAATCTTAATTTATCTGTTGGTGCATTGGCAATATAATCTTGAATATATTTTTTGGCTGTTACAGAATCACCTAAACGATCGTAATCGTAAGCATAGATCAAGCCCAAGCCCGGTAAGGCTTTGATACCAACTGAATTATCTAATTCTTTTAGTTTATCTAATGATTCCTGATAACGACCAGCTCTAAATAAATACTCAGCTAAATACAAATCGTTCTTAGGATCTTTCTCTGCATTCGCTATATATTTATCTAAGTATTCTTTGGCTTTATTTACATCACGATTAGCATAGTAATCAAACAAACTATAATAAACCTGTGGAAAAGCAGGGTCGGCCTGCATGGCTTTATCAAAATATTGATCAAAGATTTCTTTGTTATTCTGACTTAAATAAATTTTACCGATACGATAATATGCCAATGCATTTTTTGGATCTTTCGCAATAGCTTCTTCATAAGCTTTTACAGCTTCACCACCGTTTTCGCCACCTAATTTCAGGTAGTTAATGCCCATATTAATAAAGATATCAGGAATATTAGGATCCATATTTGCGGGATCGTAGGCTTTAGCCATTTTTAGTTTATCAATGGCATACATAGGATCTCCCACTTTACTTCCGCCATCTGCATTGGCCCTGCCGATCGCGTGTAAAATAAGCGGACTAACCCTTCCCTTATTCTTACCTTTCGTTTCCGTAGTAGCGGTAATAGCTTGCTCAAATTTTTGTTTAGCGCTATTCAAATCACCACCTTCCAACACTTCGATATGGCCCATACCAACTACTAACAAAGGATCGCTACCAACATCTTGTAAACCCTTTTGATAAAGGGCTTTCGCAGCAGCAATATTCTGAGCGGCGGGTGTTACGCCATCTCCAGCAAGAATGGCCTGCCCAAGCCAGTAAATACTTTGCGGGTCTTTGGGATTGGCATCATAACTCTTTTGAAAGAGGGCTCTGGCCGTTTTATTTTTCTCGTAATTCAACAACTTTACGCCCTCGGCAATTTGTGCCGATGCCATCATTCCCGATACTAAAGTTGCAAACATCAACGCAACGATCTTCTTCATGTTTCTTTTTTTATAGTTGGTTTGTTATTCCTCATTTATACTACTGTTTCTTTTATGAAAAGCCATCTTAGCCGGTGCTAAAAAAGCTCTTCTAAAAATGAGTTGCCCCCTTTCTAAACTCATGAAGTTCATGAATCCGGTTCCGAGGCCAGCAGCATTTTCTTTTAATATATAATACAATGGCCGTGCCAAAGGGTATTCTCCATAGGTGATGGTTGCTTGTGAAGGTTTTGCAAAGAATCCTTTCTCTAAACAAGCGGTGCATTCTACACGTGCTAATCTTATCTTTTTAAGATATGCTCGCTGTACAGGATCATAGGAATCGCCTAT
>JAIEQT010000619.1 GCA_019747455.1 Chitinophagaceae bacterium
GCATATATCCAATCATTGAAGCCTGAACAAATTCCTTTTGAATATAAACTCCTCGATTATCAACCGGAGGAATGGACGTCGCTGAAAACATATTTGTTCCAAATGTTTATGAGTTATGATCTTACGGCCAGAGGCGCAACAACAGATTTGCAAATGACAAATGCCAGAAACTATTTTGGGTTTGCTGATTTTGATAAATTATTTACCAATGTTCAAGATTCCTTAGATCCGATTATTCCTAAAGGAACGGTGTATGCGAAACCTGCTATTGTTCCTAAAATTCCTACAGATGTAGACACCGCTTACTTGAATAACTTTCAAACAAATAGTACAGCTATAACACCAATTGTACCCCCAAAAGGAAATGGAAGTAATAATTGGGTAGTAGGAGGGGCCAAAACAAAAAGCGGGAAACCCATTTTATGTAATGATCCTCATTTAGGGTTAAACTTGCCTTCTTTGTGGTTTGAAATACAAATCAGTACATCTACGCATAATACGTATGGTGCCAGCTTCCCCGGTTCACCTGCAGTTATTATTGGCTTTAACGATAGTATTGCTTGGGGTGTTACCAATGCGGGTAGAGATGTAATCGATTATTATGATATGAAGTTTCGCGATTCTTCTTTGAAAGAATATTGGTATAACGGTAAATGGGTAAATGCAGATACCCGAAAAGAAATAATCAAAGTAAAAGATAGTGCTGACCAGATTGAAAATATTGCTATGACAGTTTACGGTCCGGTTATGTACGACCATCACTATAAAAATAATAGCACTAGCGGAAAAAATTTGGCATTACGCTGGACGGCGCATGATGCAGGAAGTGGATTGCTTACTTTTTATCAATTGAATAGAGCAAAAAATTATGATGATTATTTGGCTGCAATCGCCCATTGGAAATGTGCCGGACAAAACTTTGCCTTTGCGAGCCATACCGGTGATATAGCCATTAAGCAACAAGGCACTTTTGTAGCGCGTTGGAAAAGACAGGGTGATTTTATTTTGCCGGGAACAGATAGTACCTATGCATGGCAAGGCATTATACCTGTAGATGAAAACCCTATGATTAAAAACCCTGCCAGAGGCTTTGTAAGCAGTGCTAATCAACAATCTACAGACGGTACCTACCCTTATTATCTAGGTGCCGCAAGTAATTTTCCGATTTACAGAGGAGTTATCATCAATCGTAAATTGACAGAGATGACCGGCGTTACAGTTGAAGATATGCAACGGTTGCAGATGAACAATTATAATGTTTTTGCTGAAATGGCTCGTCCAATTATACTCAAGTATACAAATGAATCTTTACTAACCGCCGATAAAAAAAAATATATCAACTTATTAAAGGCCTGGGATTTGAATAGTGAGGTTGATGCAAAGGGGGCAACAGTATTTAATATTCTTTGGGATAGTTTAGAAGCAGTGATATATAAAGATGAATTTGCGAATGCCAAGAATAATGTTGGATGGCCAGATGATCCTGTGTTACTGGAGGCTTTGTTGAAAGATAGTGCATATAGTTTTGCCGACAATATCAGTACGAGAGATAAAAAAGAAACCATTGCGGATTGTATGGCAGAAGCTATAAAACTTGCTACCGCTACTTTACAATCGATAGATAAATCCGGGGATCTGGCCTGGGGTAAATATAAAGACACACGCGTTAATCATTTGTTGAAGATACCTGCGCTAAGTAGGCTACATTTACCAATTGGGGGAGGCCGACATATTATAAATGCCACCACAAATGATCATGGGCCTAGTTGGAGGATGATTGTTCATCTAACAGATGAGATCGAGGCTTATGGTGTTTATCCCGGTGGTCAGCATGGTAATCCGGGCAATAAGTATTATGATAGTTTTGTAGATAGCTGGGCAACAGGCAAATATTATCGTCTTTTATTTATCAAGAAGACAGCTGTTGCCAATAATCCACGAATGAAATGGCTTATCACTTTCACACAAGCTTAAAAAAAGAATATGAAATTTATTGTATCCATTATAATCACTGCTTTATTGGCTTTTGCAGTTGGCTTATTTACAAAATTACCTTGGTATAGTTTTGCCGTTACATCATTTGTAGTGGGGGCATTGATCAAACAAAAGTCATTATTATCGTTTACTGCCGGTTTCTTGGCTGTATTCGTTTTATGGATCGTGCTGGCTATGATAAAAGATATACCGAACGAACATCTTTTATCTACGAAAGTGGCCTCAATATTGCCTTTAGGGGGGTCTTGGATGGTATTATTGTTGATAACCGGGTTATTAGGTGGGCTGGTTAGTGGATTCGCAGCGCTTACAGCTTCATTTCTTAGGGGTAAAGTATAGTTTGCAACTATCTTTGCTACATGAGTTTGCACAATTTGTTCGGGCGTCATTGGCAGCAACATTTTCAACCGGTAACAAGTGTTGCGCATCCATTATTGGTTGGTGTAAGTGGGGGCATCGATAGTGTGGTGCTTGTTCATCTGTTGAAGTCTCACGCCATACCATTTCATATAGCCCATGTTAATTATCAACTGAGAGGTACAGAAAGTAACCGTGATGAATCTTTTGTTCGCGGATTAGCCACTCAATTTTCCGTTCCAATACATGTACAACAGTATGATACGACCGCAATTGCCACAGATTTAAAAATGTCGGTACAAGAAGCCGCCAGAAAACTGCGTTACGATTGGTTTCAAAATATCGCAGAAAGTAGTTATATAGCAACAGCGCATCATGCTAATGATAATGCTGAAACAGCATTGATGTTTTTTCTGAGAGGTACTGGTATCGAAGGATTAAGGGGAATAGCCCAAAAAGACAAGATGCGAAAAATTATCCGTCCACTTTTACCTTTTACCCGAGAGCAAATACAGGCATATGCAGAAGAGCATCATATTGACTATGTTGAAGATTCTTCAAATGCTAAAAATAATTATACCAGAAACTTATTGAGAAATATTATTTTACCGGAGGTAGAGAAAGTTTTTCCTAAAACTATCCAGAATATCATACATAATATTGAACGATTTGAAGATATCCATCATTTATATCAGGAGGCTGTAACAAAACGGTTAAAAAAATTAATCACCGTTAAGGGTGAAGAATTGCATATTCCGGTATTAAAGTGGCAACAAGAGAAACAGCTTTCAACGATTACCTGGGAAATTATTAAGGAATATGGGTTTTCGGCAGCACAGGTTCCGGAAGTTATCAAGTTGTTGGATTCGGTTAATGGTAGTAATATTAAAACAGGCACACATATTTTATTTAAGAATAGGTTATGGATGGTTATGGCGCCGCTGAACAGCGGCGCCATAACACAAATACTTATTGATACACCTGGAACCATCAATGTTGAAGGTAGATCCATTACCATTCAGCAACTATACAATAAACCTGATTCTTTACAGAAAGAAAACATCGAATACCTCGATGCAAAACATATTCAATTTCCTTTAATACTCAGAAAATATAAAACAGGCGACTATTTCTACCCACTGGGAATGACCAAAAAGAAAAAAATATCTCGATTTTTAATCGATCTAAAGCTTAGTATTACCGAGAAAGAAAAAGTATGGGTACTCGAGTCGGATAAAAAAATTATAGCTGTTTTGGGTTTGAGAATTGATAATAGATTTAAAATAGAACCCCAAACGAAATCAATCCTCGCTATTACCTTACGAAATAGCTACTAACTTCTTGTAAAAAATTGTGTAATAGGTCATAATCGCTTCCAAAGTAACTACTTATAATTACAAATACTACGCCGAATAAGGCCCCCCAAATGTGTGCAGAATGGTTGATATTGCCGTTTCCTTTTTTAGCCAGATAAGCAGAAATAATCAAATATAGTGGTCCGAATATGAAGCCCGGAATATGAAATGGGATAGGAAATATCCCTAAAGGTAAAGTAGGGTAAATAAAAATACCCGCAAATACCACTGCAGAAACTGCTCCAGATGCTCCTAAACTATAGTAGTGATAATTATGCTGGTTCTGTATATACGTTGGTAATAAACTTACAGCAAGTGATAAGAGATACATCAATAAAAAATAATCTGTCCATTACCGGCTCCAAATATCCTGGCAAAAGACTGCTCTACTATTTCTCCAAATAAATAAAACGAATACATGTTAAAAGCAAGGTGCATGATATCTGCATGAATAAAGCCACAAGTAAAAAAGCGATACCATTGTTTCCTATTATT